>JAVEYV010000015.1:0-16780 GCA_034003305.1 Spirochaetia bacterium
GTCGGCGATTAGGGGAATCAGGCGGTCCGTAAGGGGAAGCTTGAGCATTTTGCCCACAAGGCCTTTGAAGCGTTCGTCGTCGGGGTGGGCTGCGACTGCCGTGTCGCCCAAAAGCGTTTCCGGCCTTGTGGTGGCGATTTCGATTCTGCCCGAAGGACACTCGGGGCAAGGCCCGTCTGCCAGCTCGTACCAGATATGCCACATGGAACCGGCTTCGTCCTCGTGCTCCACCTCGTCATCCGATATGGCTGTACCGCAGGAGGTGCACCAATTTACCAGATACTCGCCTTTGTAGATTAAGCCTCGTTCGTAAAGGCTGACAAAGACCTCGCGCACCGCCTTCGAAAGCCCCTCGTCAAGGGTAAAGCGCTCCCTGGTCCAGTCGACGCTACTGCCTATCTTTGCAAGCTGATTAAGGATAATTGCCTTATGCTCCTTGGCAACCTTCCAGGTCTCTTCGACAAAGGCGTCCCTGCCTATGTCGCGCTTGTCCTTGCCCTCTTTGCGAAGCTTTTTTTCCACAACATTCTGGGTCGCGATTCCCGCATGGTCGGTCCCGGGGAGCCAGAGAGTTGGGCGCCCAGTCATGCGCCTATAGCGTATTTGTATATCCTGCAGACAGTTATCGAGAGCATGGCCCAAGTGGAGTACACCGGTTACGTTGGGAGGAGGAATTACAATAGTAAATGGATGCTGGCTTCTGTCATCCGAAGGCTGAAAACAGCCCTCGTTCTTCCACATGCTGTAGATAGCATCTTCGAAACTTTTCGGATCGTAGGCCTTGGCCAGTTCGATCGCCTTCATGAACTTCCTCCGGCTTAGTCGACAAGACTCGTTCCGAAAAGCATAGCGAAAAAGGGCCTGCTGTGGAAGGGGAAAAACGGGCTGCCCCTGGTCAGCCCGGAGAAAGTGGTCACTGCACCATGGAGCAACGTAGTATCTTTTCAGTTCTTTACATCTAGCGTATGATTCCTCCATACCCTCGGCCGATGCCGGCGGCATTACGATACGGCGGCTAAATTGCTTAGCCGCGAGGCGGTCATATGGCTAATCAGGAACCCTGGGCTTTTTTGGACGAGTATAGAGGAAAGGTTTTTTCAGGAACATGGCCGACTATTCCTCAGATGTTCAGGATAACCGTTCTGCGCTATCCCGAGCGTCCCTGCTTTACCGAATATTCGCCTGAACGAATCAGTCTGAGCTACAGTCAGGCATATGAAAAAATAAAAACCCTGGCTGCCTATCTGGGCGCTCTTGATTTAAAAAAAGAAGAAAAAATTGCCCTGACAGGGAAAAACAGTCCCGAGTGGGCTGTCGCCTATCTTGCCATTTTGGAAGCCGGCGCTGTTGTCGTGCCTATCGACTACCAGATAAGCATGACCGAGACTAAAAACCTGCTCAAAGCCAGCGATGCGACAATCCTGTTCGTGGATGAGGAAAAGGCTGCAGAACTCAAAACTTTCTGCACCGGTTTTAAAAAGGTGATTTCCCTGTATGAATCGGGAGAGGACTACATTTATAATTTAGCGCTTCCCGAAGGCTCTTCCGCAGCGGAAGTCCCGGTCGTCGAGGAGTCGGACCTTGCGGCAATACTCTTTACTTCCGGAACAACCGGCATCCCCAAGGGAGTAATGCTGAGTCACAGCAACCTGGTTGCAGACTGCTATCTTGCCCAGGCCAATCTTACTGTTTTACACACCGGTGTATTTTACGCCCTTCTGCCGATTCACCACTCCTACACGATGCTCGCCGTATTCATCGAGGCAATCTCCACCGGGGCCGAAATAGTGTTCGGCAAAAAGATGGTGGTTAAGCAGATCCTCAAGGATTTGAAGGAAGCCAAGGTGACAATGTTTCTGGGAGTGCCTCTGCTTTTCAACAAGCTGCTCAACGGCATTCTGAAGGGAGTACGGGAAAAAGGAGCTCTGGTCTACGGCCTTATTTCCTTCCTCATGGGAGTGTCGGGGGCCATCAAAAAGATATTCAAGGTAAATCCTGGCAAGAAAATTTTCCACAGCATCCTGGACAAGGCCAGCCTCGCCAGCATCCGCATCTGCATATCCGGCGGCGGGCCTCTGGCGCCTTCGGTGTTCAAGAAATACAACGAGCTGGGCATCGACTTCATTCAGGGCTACGGCCTTACCGAAACGTCTCCCATCCTCACGCTGAATCCCAAAGAACATTACAAAGTGGATTCGGTGGGCAAGATCATTCCCCAGGTTGAGATGAAAATTCTGGAACCCAACGAAGAGGGTATCGGCGAGATCGCCGTCAAAGGCCCCATGGTGATGAAAGGCTACTATAAAATGCCCGAGGAAACCGCCGAGGTATTTACCCAGGACGGTTGGTTCAAGACCGGGGATCTGGGATACATGGACGATGAAAACTATGTCTACCTCACCGGCAGGGCCAAGAACCTCATCGTGACCGAAGGCGGCAAGAACGTGTATCCCGAGGAAATCGAGAATCGCTTCCAGCTCTATATGGAAATCGACCAGATTCTCGTGAGAGGCTACCACGAAAAGGACGATGAGAGCGCGGAGCTCATAGAAGCCCTTGTGTACCCCGAGCAGGAATGGCTTAAGAAGCTTGCGGATACAGAAGAAGGGATGTATACGGCTGCGGAAGCCCGGATGGAAGCGATTGTCGACGAGGTAAACCAGAAGCTGCTTCCCTATCAGAAGATCATGAGAGTGAAGGTGCTGCGCAAGCCTCTGGAGATGACCACCACAAAGAAAGTTAAGCGCTTCAGCCTTTAGTCTCGGCCGGCTTTGCGAGGATGAGCGGGCTTATAGCGTTCACCCGGCGCCGCGGACGAATTGCGTTCAGCCTAGGCAGCACTTCCCCGCGGACGAATAGCGTTTAGCCCTGTCTTCGGAAGGTATTTGCTCGATGATTCCCGCCCTGGAGAAGGTATAGAGAAGCTTCCTGGCCCGGGCTGAGCCTATGCCCGCGGCCTTCCCCAGGGATGTCGATGTCCAGTAACCATCCTTATTTTCCGGCAAGAGGGCTAGCCAGTCCGCAGGGCTCGCGAATTCCCTCGATTCCCTCACGGCCACGAGGTTTCTATCGACAGTGGCATAGGACTTGAGGAAACGACCCCGGCGCACCGGCTCTTCCAGCACGGTACGGATCTCTTCCATTTCGATATAGACGAGTTCGATGACCAGCCCCGGCAGGCTTAAGAGACTCGAAGCCCTTACCAGGCGGTCGAAGACCGACCATAGTTCTTCCTTTTTCGGACTCCTGCGGCGGGATATAATTTCTCCCGAGTTCTGCCTGATTTTCACTATTATTTTTTGGCCTGCCAGGGGTATCTGTATGCGCTGCCTGTAGCCTCTGCCGCTCCAGAATCCGGCCTTGTCCAGCAGTGCGCTCAACGCACCGCTCTGTATCTCCACGATTTCGCCGTCAGGTCGCAGGGCGTCGGCTATCTTGCCCTCGATGCATACTTCGATCCTGCCGCCCGGGCCTGCCGCCCGGCGCTTGAGCTGATCGTGGAGGCTGTACTCCGAATAGAGGTTTATGCGGCATGTCTCAGCCACCAGTTCGTCACCATCGTTCATGCGTTTCAAGAATAGCCCGGCTTTCAGGCTCCGGGGAAGAGCGGGGGCAATATGAAGCGGCGAAAGTCTTGGTTATTCCCTAGCGCCTACGGATCTCGATGTCTCCGGAGCTTGTTGAGAGCTTGACCGGGGTAAGCCCGGAACCGAGCAGGGCCTCGCGGGTACCTGAGCGTTTTGCGTCGCAGTCGACCGATCCCGAGATAGTGGTCCAGGAGACATGGGCGTCGAAATCCTCATCATAGCGGAGGCTAATGTCGCCGGAGGCGCTTCTGGCAGAAATCTCGCCACCCCGGGGGTCGGTTTCGATTTTAATTGTGCCAGAGGCGGTTCTTACGCGAAGAGACTGGGAACATCCGCTTAGCGCGACATCCCCTGAAGCGGTGGAGGCCACTACATCTCCATCGCAGGCATTGACTTCCACATCGCCGGAAGCGGTTTGAATATCAAGAGCTCCAACCCTGTCGAGAATCTCCACATCGCCCGAGAGGCTGCGTACTTCAAGCTCCTCGACCGAAAGGGGAATCCAGAGCTCAAGGCTCTCCGGTTCGCGGCGATTTTTACCGGTCGAGATAGTCAACCTGCCCTTCTCGTCATCTTCAATCTCAATGGCTGAACGTTCCTCGCCATGGGCTTTAAGGGAAAGCCCTCCGGGGGAGAGGTAAATTCTGAGATCGCTGGATCTGGTGCGGACTTCGATTTTCTCCACACCCTCGACCGCGATGTCCTCCATGTTGAGGTTTCTGGTCGCATTGCCCTGGCTATCGGCGCTTTTTTCCCTGAATACTTTGCTTCTGCGGAACATGCCCGCCAGGTCGAGGGCTTTTTTGATAACGTCGCCGAGATCCTCGCCGTCGATGGTTATTTTAGCCTTGCCTGTTCTCTCTTCTCCGGGACTTGCTTTTTCTTCCGATTCTGCGCCCCGGGCTGAATCCGGACCGTCGGACGATCCAGGACCGCCGGTCGAATCTGCGCCGTTGGAGGATCCCGAAGCCTTGGTAGAACCTGCTCCGCCGCCCTTCCCTTCCTGCAACAGGCTTTTAGCGAGACTGTCCGGAGGTTCCAGGTCTGCGATGATATCTTCTTCGCTTGTCTCGGGACTATGCCTGCGCAGTTCGTCGATATGGTCTTCGATTTCCAGCAGAATGTCCCGCCTGGCTTCTTCGTCGAAACCGATAGGCCTTGGGATAAAAATTCCATATACTCGCTTCGTGTCATTCTGCTCTTCCTCCGCCGGAAATGCTTAATCTGACAGCCTGGCTTCTATCGTATTCCTCAATCATGGCAGAGAGCAACGCCGTTCCCAGGCTGGTAACGGTGTAGTATTTCCGCGGATGCCCAACCTCGGGGGTTTCCCAGCTGGACGCAATGCTCCCGTCCTTTGTGAGTCTCATGAGAAGCGGATAGAGGGTTCCTTCGCTGATATCCAGTCCGAGTTCCCGCATCCGTTCCATGATAGCCAGTCCGTAGCTCCTTCCTTCGGCGGATAGGAGCTCCAGGAGGCAGAGTTCGAGAAATCCCTTACGGAATTGGCTTTTCCATTTTTCTAGGAGCTCCTCATCCCTCTCCATCGAACCTTCCTTTTGGGCAGGACTGGAATTTTACAAACCGCCCCTGGACCAACCAGCGAAAAACTCGAAAAAATTCCGGTCTGAAAGCACATCCGGCTTGCCTGGCCTTCCATAGATGTCCATGAAATCCTTCCTCATCCTATCACCGAAGGAACGATTCATGGAGTAGCCCGAGACAAGCCGGATAGCAGTGAATCTTACTGCACCGGAAACCGCGTGCAGCAGCGACCGGAACGAGCGCGTTACGCGCCTCAGTTCCATTGGCTTCGCTTCCATAGTATTCTCCATTTCAAAAATACCTTGTATTGCATAATATAGTTTACAGCAAAATATTTTTCAAGTGCTTTTGGAAGAATTTTAATATTTTCGCACCCAGGAACCTTAATCCCTTGCTTAAGGCGCAGAAGCTTGCTGCGTCTTGACCCCAGAAGGCCTATCGATGAGAATTAGCCCAATGCAGAGCGATGCCCATGTCCATCTTCCGCCACTGGCCGAGAAGGAAGCCGACTTTTACCTTAACCTGCCCGATCCGGACTGGAGGGCCGCGTTTGTCTCGCATGACCCTGAGGAATTTGAGACATCCCTTGCCTTGGGGAAGCTGCTCCCGGGCTGCATCCAGGGTTTTGGAATCCATCCCCAGGCGTTGAGGGAGGAGAACCGGGAATTTCTCTCTTCTCTTGTTGAGGACCGGCGAATTTCCTTTATTGGTGAGGCGGGGTTTGAGTTTTTTGGGGGCAGACCGGAGTGGATTCGTAACGATGAGAATCTTAAAAGGCAGCGCGGGTTTTTCGAATTCCAGCTCTCGCTGGCCATCGGCGCCGGCTTACCCCTTCTCATCCATACGAGAAAGGCGACGGATATCCTGCTGGGCTATGGTCCTAAGCTCAGGCGTCTTCCTTCGCTGATTTTCCACGGCTGGCCGGGCCGCAGTCATGACGCCCTGGCCTTTTTAACAAAGGGAGTGAATGCGTTTTTTTCTTTCGGCACCCCGCTCTTGAGGCATGCCGCACATGCCCTGGAATGCTGTCAGACTCTGCCGGGGGACAGAATTCTTTCGGAGACCGACGCTCCCTGGCAGCCGCCCAGGGGCTGCGGCTGGACCAGGCTCGACCATATTATCCCGGTCTCTCGGCTCATCGCCACGTCAAGAGGGCTCGAGCCTGAGGAAATGGACCGGTCGCTCAGGGAAAATTTCAATAAGGCCTTCGGGATGGAGCATTGATTCAATGAACGGAGATTTTCGAGACAGAACCGCGATACTTATTGGCAGCTTGGGGATGGAAGCTCTGGAAGCCGCCAGTGTTGCGGTTTACGGACTTGGCGGTGTCGGAGCGGCCTGCGCCATGGATCTGGCGAGAGCGGGCGTGGGCAGGCTCTATGTGGTCGATTTCGATCGTGTGGAAGAAAGCAATCTCAATAGGCTTTATTTCGGCTATAGGGAGCATGTTGGACTGGCAAAGACCGACGCCTTTGCTCGGTCAGCCAAGGCTGTCAATCCTTGTATCGAGATCGTGGAGCGCCGGATCTTTTTTTCCGGAGATGAAGCCGTGGAGATTATCGATTCAGGAAGCGCTTACCACGCTGACTGCGTGGATTCTCTCAACGCAAAGGCCAATCTGCTCGCCGCGCTGTGCGCCAGCGGCCACAGTTTTATCTCCTCCATGGGAACTGCCGGCCGGCTCAAACCCGAACGGCTTAAGCTGGGCAGCATCTGGGAAAGCAGGGGGTGCCCCCTGGCAAAGAGTCTCAGAACAAGGCTGAAACGCCTGGGTGTCAACGCTGATTTTCCCGTTGTCTGGTCGGATGAGCCCCCCGTAAAGCCGGTCCAGCGAGGAATTTTAAAAGCTAGTCCCGAGGCTCAGGTCGAGACTCGGCTCGAGGCTCAGCGGGATGTTCAGCCGGATGCTCAGCGCTCTCGTCAACTCGATGTCGGCGGCGGAGCTGCGAGTGGTGCAGGCGGCACCGGCGGAGAGGATGGCAGCGTTTACGACGAGGCGGCGGAGAGGCCTCAGGGAAGGGAAAGACTGGTCCAGGGTTCCAGCCCCTTCGTGCCCCAGACCGCGGGTCATATAATGGCTGCCTGGATAGTGCGGCGGATAGTCGCCGACGCAAGCTAAAAATGCTGAACAACCGAGATACCCTATCCAGATCTTCTGTGGTACCATTGTAAGGGCGGAGGAATCATGGAAGAAAGCGTTGAGCTGTTCTGGGCGAACTTCGAGAAGGAAACCGGAGAGAAGGTTCTCTCCCGGACCATGGCCCAGCGATATTCCTCTCCCAAGGACAGGGGCGATTGGGGCTTGCTCGTGCTCTCACCCACAGGACTGCGTTTTCGCCCTACCCCCGGCCAAAATTGGTTTTCTTCGCTGTTTAAAGCATCTTCGGCGCCGGCACCCTCGCAGACGAACGAAGACATCTTCATCCCCTACGCAACCATGCTCAACCTGGAAAGCCCTCAGCGCAGGTTCATGGACTTTCTTTTCGGAACGCCTTTTTTAGCCTTCGATTTACGTTTCAGCTCCCCCGGGGGAGAAAAGCAGCTCAGGTTCGCTGTGGATCCGAAAAGCGACTTCTTGGACAAGCTGAAAACAATGAGGGAAAAATCGGGCTAGGAGGGCTGGTTGCTCTTTTCACCTAAGCTCCGTATCTTTCTAGCGATGACAGAAGCAGCCGAAAACCTGGCGAAGGCAGGTATTCCTTTTAGGGAGTACGGAGTCACCGCCGTGGACCGATATTGCGGAGTATCCACTCCCCAGTCTCCCGCCTTTTACCTGGTAGAGGGGAGCATCATCGACCTCGCCCGCATTTTCGAATCCCTGCAGTATCCCTCCCTTCCCTACGCCGACGCGGGCCTTGAGTATGGCCGGGAAGGCGCGGGAGCCCGCTTTCTCTGCACCGACAATCTGAGCCAGGAGGGGCTCGGCTGCCTCCCGGTCACCGATTTTCGCAGAGACCCTAAGGACGGCAGATATTTCGACCCCAGGGGAGTCTACCAGGCATTGCGGGAGAGGAGTTTTGATCCTTCAGGAGAAGATACGGAGAACGGCCTTTTTGAAACCTGCCTCTATCTTTCCAGATTGAAGAAGAGCGATACAGCGCAGCTCTCCAAGCCAGCCCTTCCCTCATCTCCCTCCAAGCTCTGGCAAAAAGACCTGCTCAGCCATATTCTGCAGGGGCCGAATTCTTCCACCGCCTTAGAATTCCTGGGTGAATCGGGCTTCGTGGCAAAATTCTGGCCCGAGCTTGAGGCACTGGTTGAGGTGGACCATGCCAAGGACTGTCATCCCGAAGGCGGCGGCTGGTCCCACACCATGGAAGCACTTAGATATCGGAAAAACAGGGATCTCAGCCTTTCTCTGGCCATACTGCTGCACGATATCGGAAAACCCCGCTCGACTTCCAGGGAAGGCCGGCGTTTCGACAAACACGCGGAGATTGGAGCCGGGATGGCCGCCCGGTTCTTGCGCGACCTGGGTTACGGCACTGAAATTATCCAGGACGTCTCCTTTATGATCCGCTGGCATATGATGCCCGCAGCCCTTCCCCGCATTCCCATAACCTCGGTACAGGACATAATCTTCGACCAGCGTTTCCCCCTGCTTTTGGAACTGTTCCGCTGCGACGAGTTTTCTTCGTTCAAGGGACCCGATGTCTACTACGCGGCCTGCGCCGCCTACAGGGCTTTTCTCAAATTCGAGAAAAACCCCTACCGGGAACGAGATGGAAGGAAAAAAGGCAAATATTCCGCCGCCGTCGAACCCTATTATCCAGGCAGGTACTGAACAAGCCGTACTTGCGCGGCTTCCCGATGAGGGTAACCGGCCAGCTTTTATACTGGTCTCCCCGGGACTCGTTTCTCCGAGGCTAGTTTCCCCGGGCGCTCTTGCTCCGGTAGTCGCTCACCAAGGCCAGGGCGTCGGCCTCCTGATCGTCGGACACGACGACGCTGACACCCCGTATGTCCGTCACAAAGAGCGGGTTCACATTGAGCATGGAGTTGGCCATGAGTTCGCCTTCAATGCCTCCGGAGCGCAGGATACTTAAAACCACAAGCGCCTCATCCTGAAAGGTTGAGGTAAAAACGGTTTTCATCAAGCCTTCCTTAGGCTTTCGACAGCCTCAAGACTCCTGTCGAAGTCCGGCCCCAGTCTTCGGGGGCCCTTTTCCGTCATAAGCCAGTCCTCTTCGAGGCGCATGCCGCCGCAGCCCCGCCAAGACTCAAGCCGGTTATAGTCGATAAAGGAATCGTGCAAGGACTCGGCCTTCCATTGGTCGATGAGGCCGGGAATAAAATAGATGCCCGGCTCGACAGAATGGACCATGCCGGGTTTTAGAGCCTTTGCCAGGCGCAGGGATCGAAGGCCGAACTGGGTACTTCTGGGGTTATCGACGTATCCCACCCTATCCTCGCCGAGGCCCTCCATGTCGTGGACATCCAGGCCGATCATGTGGCCGATGCCGTGGGGAAAAAAGAGGGCATGGGCTCCCTCTTTTACCGCGGCCTCCGGGTCGCCCTTCATGACGCCCAGCTCCTTGAGTCCTTGGGCGAGGAGGAGAGAGGAGGTTTTATGGATTTCGGAGAATTTTTTTCCTGATTCCAGGGCTGCGGTCGTGCCTTTCAGTACCCTGAACAGAAGCCTGTAGAGCTCGGCCTGCCTGGGGCTGAAAGCCCTGCCCACGGGGAAACTGCTGGTCAGATCACCCGCGTAGCCCGAAGGAAGCTCCGCTCCCGCGTCCAGGAGAAAGACCGAGCCTTCACGGCAAGGGATATCGCTGACATGATTATGCAGGACCTCCCCGCTTTGGGTGGCTATGGTGGAAAAACTCAGCCCGCAGCCTCTTTTCTCCGCAGTATAGCGCACCAGGGCGGCGGCCTCGGCTTCGGTCCAGTCGGGCTTGAGCGAGGCGATCAGAGTTCTGTGCATTTCCGCGCTGACCTCGACCGCCTTCTCGATTTCGCGGAGCTCTCTTTCTTCCTTTATTTCACGCATAGCGATGATCGAGCGTATCAATGCCTCGCTTTCACCTGTATCCAGGGCGCCCCTGGGAAGCTCCAGAAGGGATTCAAGCGCTGCCTTCGTCTCCTGCCTGCACAGCGGGGGTATGAGTAAATCCCGGTGCAATCCCGCGGCCTTAAGCGGCCTGAGTTTTTTCTTAACCGCCTGAGCGAGCGAAGAACGGGGGAGAAAGCGCCGAACTCCGGCCGCTTCGGCTTGGTCCGAAAGCGATTGGCGGGCTCCGGTCCAGATCAGGTCGTCGATGGAATTCTCGTCGGCGAAAAGTGCGGCTTCTCCGCTTTCGATATCGATAAGAGCCGCCATGTCAGGCTCATTCAGGCCTATATAGTAGAGCCAGTTTGAGTCCTGCCTGAAAGGATAGGTATTCGACGGATAATTGATCGGACTTTGAGAATGGGCGGCAAGAAGAACAAGCCCCTTCATCCCTTTTTGGCGCAGAAGAGAACAGAGCATCTCCCTGCGTTCGGTATACACCTTGGTTTCGAACATGGGCTAATACTATGCGGGGCCGGGAGTCAGGTCAACAAAGGGCTTCGATTAGCTTGCGACGGCGAATCCTTTCTAATAGAAAGTGAAAATCTTGCCGCTGGTAAATGGCGTTAGCCTGGGCATCGGGTATGGTAATGGCAATGGATTACATCCGAGAATGCCTAGCCCGCAATCTTGTAATGCGGAGGACCTTCCTTCATCTTTCCCAGGAAGGCCTGGCCGATCGCGCCGGCCTCAGTTCAGGTTTTATCGCGAACCTGGAAGCCGGCAGAAGCTGGGTGTCCCCAAGCTCCCTGGCCAAGCTGAGCAAAGCCCTGGATGTGGAGCCTTGGAAGCTGCTTCAAGATCCGCAGATCGATCAGAAAGGATATACCAAGGAAGAACTCTCCATGCTCTGGGACAGGGCGAAGAGCGAATTCTTCAGCGGTCTCTGAATCATCCTTTTTTATAGGCTATTCGCCTTCAGCGTTTCCCGGTATTTTTTTAAGCTCTCGGGAGTAAGCTTGTTAATTAAAAGGAATACAAGCAGTCCTGCCACTAAGAGACAGGCAGGTATCAGGGCTGTATGAAGCCGGATGCCCAGCTGGGACAGCTCCGACCGGGGCTGCTGGGCGAATCCTGTAAGGCTGTGGACGATCCAGAACGAAAGCGCTTGCACCGCATAAGCCAGTCTGCCGGCAAGAGCCCTAAATCCAATATAGACACCGTCGTCCCGCTTGCCCGTCTTAACCACAATTTCATCGATAACATCGGCCATTGCAGGGGTCATGAGCATCCAGAAACCGCCGAAACCCAGGCCCCACACGAACATTGCAGCGACAAAGCCGCCATAACTGGCGACAAACATCAGGGGAAGGCAAAAAAGGGAGAGGCTGCCTGCTGCCAAGGCCAGGAGTTTCTGGTTGGAGGGAATTATCTTTTTCAAACCCAGCCAGAGCGGAATGCCAGCCAGGGCTCCGGCGAGCATTCCGGCGAAGATAAAGGTGGTGCTCCGCCCTCCCAGGATATAATCGCCGACATAGTGAATCGATGCCGTCATGGATATCGTCGCGGATTGATAGAAGAAATAGAGGATTATAAAGGCCAAGAAGTTGCGGGAGGCTAAAGCCTCCTTGAGCTGGGCGAAAAACGAGGGTTTGTCCCTTCTCTCGGCTTCCTGGCGCAGGTAGCGACCGATCATTTCCTTTGTCTCTTTCGTGCCGGGGAACATCAGCAGCGAAGCCGCGAGCGCTATGCCGGCGAAGACAAAGGCGTTGACCAGGTAGCTGGCCGGTTCTCCGTAGCGCACGATGAGGGTAGGAAGGACTGCTCCGCCTGCCACCCCAAAGACGCCGATCAGGGTCCCGATGCCGGCGGCTTTGGCCCTGGCTCCCTCGGACCTGAACCTGTCGGGGAACAGCGATTGATAATTTACCTCCCAGGTTGAATACAGGGTGTCGTAGATGCAGATCGACACTAGGAGCCAAAGGAAAATGAGCCCCGGAGAGGCCTGCGGAGCGGCAAACACAAAAATGAAGGCAACAGCGCAGCTTAGGGTTCCAAAAACAATCCAGGGAAAGCGGCGGCCGTATTTTTTAGCCAGCGCTGTCGGACGGGAACTCAGGTATCCAATGAGAGGGTCATTGACGGCATTCCACACCGAATAAAGGATGACCGCCAAAGCAACCAGACCGGCGGAAAGCCCCATCTCTGTCTCGTAGAACTTGAATACTAGGGAAGCGAAGGCGCCGGTGAGAAATTCGGCAAGGAATTTGCCCACTCCGTAGGAAGCCATTATCGAGGTCTTCTGTTCCGGTACGAGCCGGCTGCCCTGCGCTGTATTCATGGATGGATTCTCCTGTCATTAGGTTCCGCTCATAGTAATCCCGGAAGACTAAAGGGCGCAAGGAAGCTGCTGCGCCGGAAGGTTGACAGGAATAGGCTGCTTTCCTACTATTCACCGATGAAAAGCAGAGCTCTAATCACAATCCTTTACATACTGTTTGCAGTGGCCGGCTTGGCCAGCCTCGGAGCAGAAAGCCCGACCGAAGCCTACACCCTCGGCAACGGTCTGGATGTCATTTTACTGCCCCTCCCCGGTTCTGGAGACCTATCCATGGGGATTGTATTCAGGGGAGGCGCCGAGGTTCAGACCAGCGCCAATGCCGGACAGTTCGGCCTGCTGGAGCAGCTTCTATTCAGGGGCACCGCATCAGAACCGGGGGACCCCGAGCCGGCCGGGGCCTTGGAAGCCCTGGATGCCGCTGCCTTCGACGGGGGCGTCAAGACCGACCGTTTTGCCTTTGCATTCAGCCTTTCCCCGGAATTATTGGATCAGGGACTAAACACCCTGTCCCATCTTTTCTCCGGCCTTAGCTTCGAGACTGCCCTTTCAGACCCTTCGGCTCTTTCGGCGGCTAAGGACTCGAGTGTCGCGCGTATGCAAGCGGCAAAAAACGAGCCGACGGCAATATTTGAATACGCGCTGGCTAAAAAGCTTTTTTCTTCCGCGCCTTGGAGGCTTGATGCCATCGGTTCGGAAAAAACGCTTCGGGAAGCCACAGGCGCTTCGCTCAAAACCCTCGCCTCACGATGGCTCGTGCCGAACAACGCCGCGCTTCTCCTTGCCGGCGACTTCGATCCGGAGTCCGCCAAAACACATATTGCCTCGGCCTTCGCTTCATGGAAAAAAGCCGAAAACCCCTGGAAGACTGCCCAGGCTGCCCTGCCCAAGCCCGGGGTAACGCGGCCGACGCTTGTGGTCTATCCAGATCCAACCCAGCGGAAGGGCTACGCAGCCTTGGAAATGAGGTATCGGGGACCGGATATTGGCTCCTCACGATCCGCAGCGGTCCAGCTCTGGGTTGAGATGGTATCCCAGCCTGATTCAAGGCTGGCGAAGGCGCTGTCGAAAGGGATGCCCAAAAATGCCGCCTCATCGACGCCAAAGGCTCATTATCAGGCCTCACGAAGCGCTTCCTGGTTCTCTGTAAGCACGACAATAGTCATTGAAGGGAGCGGAAATCCCGCCGACACTGTCCTGGCCTTTAAGGAGATAGTGCGAGGAACAGAAATGTATGCCATGAAGACAAATGCCGGATATTTTTCCGCAGTCGAATACAAGAATGCCAAAGAAGCCCTCGATGCATTTCCCAAAGCAGAGGGGTCCCAGAACGCGATTTCCTCTATGATGAATCTGTGGCTGCTTAACGGGATTGAGAGCCTGCAGACAGGGAAGAAATCGATCCAGGCAATAAGCTCGAAGGATATAACCAGCTTCGCCGACGAGTACCTCATGAAGAATCTTGAGATTGTCTCAATCCGCTTGAACCCCGAGGATTATTCGGCCAAGAAAAAGTATTTTGACAACTATGGCTTTGAACTCATAAGCTCCCAGAACGCATTTTGGTGGAAGTGAACTAAAGCAGGAGGACTATCAGTCCTCTTCTATGGAAATGATGCTCGGCAAGCCGCGGAGCGCCTTGCTGGTCTTTTTCAGGTTTTCCCTTGTATCGGCTTCCAGAATAAAGAAGCCGGAGAGGTTTCCGTCGCCCCGCTCTCCCAATTTGCCTTCCAGCAAGCGGCCGGAAAACTTGCGAACCGCCGACTCGATTTCCGAGAAAATGCCCGGCACCATCTTTGTTGAGACCCTGTACCGGGCCGTGCTCTGAGAGGCGTCCTCCCAGCGGACCTCGATTTTTCGCTGCTCAAAATCGGCAACCGCGGCGATACTCTTACAGTCGGCCCTGTGGATTATCACGCCCCGGCCCCGGGAAATATAGCCGACAATAGGATCCCCGGTGACCGGTCTGCAGCAGCCTGCGATCCGGATCAGCATGTTATGGGCGCCATCTATCGAAAGCCCCGCCCGATCGCTGCTGAGTGCGCTCTGTGGCTTATAGCTTCGGAACTCCATCTCCGTGCGGCCATGGTCGAACCCTGGACCGGCCGCGGCTTTTTCCGCCTGGAGCCTCGCCTCCTCCTGAGCCTCCTGTTCTTTGAGCCTATCCTCGGACTTTTCCTGCTTCTTGCCGACAATAATGCTCTTGTCGATGGCCAAAACCTGGCCGCTCTGGACTAAAAGTGAACGAATCTTGGACCTTGCCTTGGAGGTATGGGCAAGCTTGAGCCAGTTGATATTAGGCCTAGCTAACGTAGAGGTAAGAATTTCCACCAGCTGAGTGTTTTTAAGCTCCGCATCCAAAGGGATGATCGCCCCGTCGGCCTTGGCTCCTACACAGTGGGCCCCAATGTCCGAATGAATGGCAAAGGCGAAGTCGATCGCCGTCGCCCCGGCGGGCAGCTCAATGACATCACCCTGGGGAGTGAAGACAAAAATCGAATCCTTAAGAAGCTCTCGCTTAATCTCGTCCAGGTATTCGGCTCCCTGGGAAAGGAATTCGTTCCACTGCTTCAACCTGTTGACGATGGGCAGCTGTTCCAGGCTGGGGCGCTCGGTACCGCTGCCTTTTTTATACAGCCAGTGGGAAGCAACGCCGAATTCGGCGACGGCATGCATAAGTTTGGTGCGGATCTGTACTTCCAGCAGCTGGCCATCGTAGCACATAACCGTTGTGTGAAGGCTTCGATAGCCGTTAGCCTTTGGCATTGCGATGTAATCTTTAAACCGGCCGTCGATTGGCTTCCAGAGACGGTGAACCAGCCCCAGGAGAGAATAACACTCGTTATCGGTCTCGCAGATCAGCCGTAAGCCCATCAGATCGTAGAGTTCCTCGGCGGGTTTGCCCTTTTTCCGCATTTTCTGGTAGATGGAGTAAAAGTGCTTTGCCCTGGAGCTTATCTCTACCTGGAGGCCTTCTTTGAGCGAAGCCCTGCGAAGGTCCTCGCTCACCCGGGCGAGGAATTTTTCCCTGGTTGCTTTTTTCTTTGATACGATATCCCGTATCTGATCAATGACTTCACGATTCAGAACCTTTAGAGCAAGGTCTTCCAATTCGTCTTTAAGCCATGAAATACCAAGCCTGTCCGCCAGTGGGGCGAAGATATCCAGGGTTTCGGCGGCTATGGTCTTTTGCCGTTCCTCGGGCAGGTACTTGAGGGTGCGCATGCTGTCCAGCTTGTCAGCCAGTTTGACGATGATAACCCTGATATCTCCTGTCATGGCGAAAAGCATTTTTCGCATGGTTTCGGCAGCCTGGACGGTCTTGTTTTTTGCCCTGACGGTAGAGAGTCTGGCGACGCCGGCGACAATCATGGCCGTTTCGGGACTAAAGGCATTGGCTATCTGTTCATCCGGAGAGGCTACGAGAGCTTTAAGCCGGACTTCCCGCTTTTTTTCCTCGCTCTTCTTTTCTAGTTTCGCCAGTTTTCGGCTCTGCGTTTTGCTTGTAAGGGCTGCTTCGGAGTCTGGCTTGCTCTGCTGTTTCTGTGAATTAGCTTCCTCAGACTGCTGCCGCTCTTGGCTTCCCTCGGGCTGCCGATAGCCGGAACTGCGAATTTCTGTACAATCGTGCACAAGCGCCGCGACTATGGAATCCAGGTCCAATCCCATGTCCAGAAGTGTATCGGCAACCCGAAGATCATGAGCCCAGGCTGCTTCGCCGGAAGCCCGTTGAGCGGATCCATGCCGGTTCTGCGCCCATTCCAGCGCCCTTTCTATTACAGCAGCCCCAGATGAACCGAAGGTCTGTCTGGATTTCGCGAGAAATTGAAGGCTAGACTCGTCCATCCTCCCCTCTTTTCAGGGCAACCTACCGGAACTGATCCTCGGCAGCCCGGCGAGATCCTTCCATGTCAGGATCTCCCGGAAGCCCTCTTTTTCGAACATAGCATGAACCTTCTCAACCTGCAAAGCATCGGTTTCTATTAAAAGAAACCCGCCCGGCTTGAGCCGGGACCTCGCCTGGCCAATTAAGCGACGGACAATCACAAGCCCGTCAAGTCCTCCGTCCAGAGCGAGGGGCGGCTCGGTCCAGCCCTCAGCGAGGAGCTTCTCGGTTTCTGAACTAAGCAGATAAGGAGGATTGGAGACAATCATATCGTAGGGAGGCTGGGGTATCGTTTGCGCGCCCGGGAAGTTGGCATCGATTTCTAAAAGATCGGCTTGGGCGGCAGGCAAAATCCTGCCCAGGATTTGGCGACTATTGATCCGAGCCACCTCCAGAGCTTCCGCTGAAATATCGGTGGCGCAAAGCCTCCA
>JAVEYV010000016.1:0-16686 GCA_034003305.1 Spirochaetia bacterium
GGCTACAGCTGCATTGTGTTTACGGGAACAGCGATGAAAATGAATCCTAGTTTGACAAAGGCTTAATGTCAAGTTTGAGCCGCTCGCCTTCAGTAGTCAGCATCTTCGATTCCGGGTACTATCTGTTTTAGGCAGGCAAAGCAAGCAATGACTAAAAACGACGTTCTAATTCGGCTGCGATACGCACTCAATATCACCGATCTCGCGCTGGTGGAAATATTTGCCCTCGGGGGCATGCCGATGAAGGTCGATGCTGTACGCCCGCTTTTTCTGAAGGAAGGCGAGCCCGGGTACAGAGAGTGCGATGGTCCCACCCTCGGCAGCTTTTTGCACGGCCTTATTATAAACCGGCGGGGGCCTAGGGATGCCGGCGCCGGCGAGGCTTCCCAACCCGACGGTCGAATAGGATCCAGCCCCGCTCTGCCTGTATGGATACAAAACCCCACGAACAACGATGTGCTCAAGGCGCTTAGAATTGCCCTGCAGCTGAAAGACATCGACGTTGCCGCCATAATGCGGACCGCAGGCAGCGCGGCTTCTGTCTCAGAAATCAACGCCCTGTTCCGCAAGGAAGGCCACCCAAAGTTCCAGGCCTGCGGAGATCAGTTTTTGCGTAGCTTCCTGAACGGCCTGACCAAAAAGTACCGGGTTTAACAAACCCGCGGCATATTGGATTGCTTATCGAATCATGCTGTGAATTATTCAATAAAAGACGGTTCCCTTCTGCTTTAATGTTGTGGTATTGTAGGACACCTTTTTAATCTCCAGGGGGTCAAGATGCCCAAAACAATTGGAATTCGCAGAGAAGATAAAAGCATATGGGAGCGCAGAGTGCCAATCACTCCCAAGGCAATAGCCGAACTGAAGACGGAACATGATATCGAAGCTTGGATTCAGCCATCCTCGACCCGCGTAATTCCCGATTCGGATTTTGAACGCCAAGGCGCTCTGCTTAAAGAAGATCTCTCATTATGCGATGTTGTTTTCGGCGTCAAAGAAATACCTGCCGAACAGTTTCGCCGAAACGGAGCATATGTATTTTTTTCCCATGTCATCAAAGGACAAGCCTACAACATGCCAATGCTCCGTGACCTGTTAGAAAAAGGCTGTACATTGATCGATTACGAAAAAGTAGCCGACAGCAAGGGCAAGAGGCTGATTTTCTTCGGCAGACACGCCGGCGCCGCCGGAGCCATAGAGACGCTCCACGCTCTGGGGCGCAGGCTGTTCTGGGAGGGGACAGATAATCCTTTCTTGAGTATTAAAAGGGCCTATGAATACCCAAGCCTAACGGCAGCAAAAAAGGCGGTCTACGAAGCAGGCCGAAAGTACGCCGGCGCAGGACTCCCTGAACACTTCGGTCCCTTTGTTCTCGGCGTCGCCGGCTATGGAAACGTGGGACAGGGCGTGTTGGAGGTGTTGAATGAGCTGCCTGTAAAGCACATCGATCCTGCCGAGCTAGAAACCCTTTACTGTCCAGGCTGTTACGACCCGAGAATTGTGTATTGCGCGACCTTTAAAGAAGAGCACATGGTTGGCCTGAACAATGCGAATAATCAAATCGGGAAGACCAGTTTCGATTATCAGCACTATTACGCCAACCCTGGGCAGTATTCTTCGATCTTTGACCGCTACTGGCCGCGGCTCAGCGTATTGATAAACGCCGTCTACTGGGATGCCCCCTACCCCAGGCTGATAACAAAAAAAGGGCTGGCACAAGTCTACAACAGGGGCGAATCCAGACTTAAAGTGATCGGCGACGTATCCTGCGATATCGAGGGTTCGATCGAAGTCACGGTAAAATCCACCGAACCCGGCGATCCCTGTTTTGTGTACAATCCCGAGACCGGTGCCATAAACGATGGATTCGAGGGAGCGGGAGTAGTGGTCATGGCTGTAGACATACTCCCCAGCGAGCTTCCCCTGGACTCGTCAGAATCCTTCTGCGAAGCCCTTAAGCCCTATATTCCGGCAATTGCCAACGCCGACTATTCCGTCGATTTCGAAGCCCTCGATCTGCCGCCGGAGATAAAGAAGGCGGTCATCGTTCATAAAGGAAGGCTGACGCCTGCTTTCGAGTACCTCAGCCGCCACCTCGAACAAGAACAATCCCATCCCAAGGAGTGAGTATATGAACAAGGTTGTAGTTTTCGGCGCGGGCATGGTCGCCGGGGAGCATGTACGATACTTGCTGGACCACGGGTTCGAAGTGACCGTTGCCTCAAGAACGATTCAAAAAGCCCAGGCGTTGGTAAAGGGCTACGAGAAAGGTCATGCGACGGCGGTTAATTCCGAGGATCTGGATGCGGTGGGCGAGATAATCAAGCAGCACGATCTGGCGGTAAGCCTCCTTCCCTATGCCTATCATCCATCAATCGCCAGGCTCTGCCTTAAGCATGGCAAGCACATGCTCACCACCTCGTATGTAAAACCAGAAATGGCTGCCCTCGATGCTCCTGCCAAGGAAGCGGGGCTGATTTTCATGAACGAAATCGGGGTCGATCCAGGCATCGACCATATGACTGCCATGAAGGTCATTCACAAGGTGCAGAAAGAAGGCGGCGAGGTGACCAAATTCATCTCCTACTGCGGCGGGCTCCCAGCACCGGAGGCCAACGATAATCCCTTCGGCTACAAGTTTTCCTGGAGCCCCAGGGGAGTCCTCCTGGCGGGCAAAAATCCGGCCCACTACCGCTGGAACAGCGAAGAGGTGGACATAAAGGCTGGAACGCTTTTCGACTATTACGGGACCATGAGCGTCGAAGTCGAAGGAAAGCCTATACTCTTCGAAACCTATCCCAATCGGGACAGCATGCCCTATGCCAAGACCTACGGAATAGAGTCCACGAAAACCATGCTGCGAGGCACCCTGCGCAATATCGGCTGGTGCTCCACCCTGAGCAAGATCTCCGACCTCGGTCTTCTTGACGAAGAAGGGCTCAAGGATTTCAACGGAAAGACTTGGCTCGACTTGATGCATACCCTGGCCCCGGGAGACGAGGACGTCAGGAGCAATCTCGCTAAAAAACTCGGCGTTCAGCCCGACGCGAAAGTGATTGAAAACCTTGCCTGGCTCGGCTTGCTCTCTAACGAAGCCCTGCCGAAGGGACAAAAAGCCCCTATTGACATGCTTTGCTCAAGGATGATGGAAAAAATGCAGTTTGCGCCGGGAGAAAGGGACCTGCTCATTCTCCGACATGAATTCGAAGCCGCGTACTCCGACCGGAAGGCAGCCATAACCTCCCTTATGGTGGATTTCGGCATTCCCCGCGGAGCCACGTCAATGGCGCGCACCGTTGGTCTGCCCGCTGCCATCGGGGTGCGGATGATTCTCGAAAACAAGGTACGTCAACGGGGTGTAGTGATTCCCATATACCCGGAGATTTACGAACCCGTCTTGGATGAGCTGGGAACACTGGGCATTCATTTTTCCGAAACCTGGACTGAAGCGTAAAATTAAAAAAACCTTCCGGCAAAGCACGAAAGGATGCGGAATTTCGCGGCTATAAGACGGGGCAGCAAAAAAAGTCGAGCGACTTTTTTTGCTGCCCCTGTTTTCTAGAAATTATACCCTGGAATTTACTAAAGCCCCCGGTGCAGATCAGCCTCGGCGGCTATGTAGCCAAAGGCTGGCCAAAAGGCGGTGGACACTACTTTTTCTAAAACTGCCTTGGCTTCTTCAGTCCTGCCGTTGTAATACTGCCAGTTGCCTATTCCGTATCCATGGGTAGCTGTGTCGTGGTGGGTCGTTGAATCTGCACCAAGGAGTTCCTCTGGCTTTTTCAAGCCTTTATAAAGAAGAAGCCTGTGGTGATAAGAATAGTTTTCGATAATATTCATATTCTCGGAAATCGGCTCCAGCACCTTGGCCGCTTCTTCTTTGCGTCCCAGGCGCATGAGGGTCATATAGAGCCAGTCGGAGGTAGCCACCAGCGCGTCATCGTTGGAAACGGAATACTCCATGCAGGTCCTGTAATCTCCCAAGGCCTCCTCGAACTTGCCTTGAAGATATCGTGATAACCCCAGATGATAAAAAATATTGAATCGAATAGTCCCAGTGGGAAGCCCTGCCTTATTCGGCTCGCCGTCGGCCTCCACCTCGTCGGGAGCTTTCAGACAAAGCTTCGCGGCTTTTAGATAATCGGCTTCAGCCTCGGCAAAACGGCGGATAGAAATGAGCCTGTGCCCCCGGTGACGGAGTAGTACAAAGCTTTCGGGAATTTTTTTAAGGCCTTCGGTATAAACATCGATTGCTTCCCTGTAGCGGGTCAGATAGCCGAGGCGGCGGCCATGCCACACAATGGCATCCTCGTCGTCGGGATTGGCCTTGGCTCGCTCTATCGCGGCTTCCAGGTTAGCCAGATACTTGGCTTCGGTTTCGGCCGGATACTTGATCGCATAGAGGGCTTCGCCGAATAGGCTGTATCCTTCAGGCTGCCCGGAATTTGTCTTTTGAGTGTCGAACGCTCCCATGTAATGCCTCCCTTAAGCTTGCTGTTATATGACGATGAGATCCGAATACGAAGGGGTCAGGTTTTCCACCCCGGTTTCGGTTACCAGAACATTCTCTTCGATGCCGAGGCTTCCCACTCCCCGTTCCAGAAAGTAAGGCTCGACGGCGAACACCATGCCCGGCTGGAGCACTGTGTCGCAGCTTATATCGAGGAGAGGGTATTCATGGACGCCGGTGCCCAGGGAGTGCCCAACATGGCCTGGAACAGCCGAAAATTCCGCAAATGGGGATGCTTCCATAACCTTGTCCACGGCACGCACCACATCGGAGACCCTAACACCGGGCTTCATAGCCTCAATGCCCGCATAGCACGCGGCCCTGGCCACGTTGAACATGGCCCTCTGGCGATCGCTGGGCTTGCCGATAACCCCTTCCCGGATAATGTCTCCATAATAGCCATCGCAAATAGGCCCGCCGTCCACAAGAATTATCTCGCCTTTGCGAATAGGCCGATTGGAAGGAGGACAATTGCCCTGGGGATAGCGCTCGGCTCCCGCCCTGATTCCCAAGAGCAGACTCCGCTCGGCCCCGCCCTTGAAATATTCGATAACAATATTCCTGTAGAGGTCCAGTTCGGACATGCCTTCTTTCAAAGCGGCGAAACCGGCGGCAATGCCGTCGCAGTTGATTTTAGCGCAGCGGCGCAAACAGGCGATTTCGGCTTCCGACTTAACGGAGCGCACAGCCCAGAGGGCGTCTGAACAGTCCACCAGGCTCGCATCCTTGAGCATGGCGAAGAGGGCTTCCCGCTGCACATGGTTGAGATGCATTTTAGTGCCGTTGGAGAACTCGAACCCTATCTTTCCCGATAGGAGACCCTTTTCGGCCAGGGGACTGGCGATAGTCTGGGCAAAACCAGGGTATCCGCCATCCTTGCCGCCATCTCTGGTATAAAACCGAATATCCTCCACGCAGGAAGTATAGGCGGCTGTCTCTGTCCCGCCCTTGGACGTGGCGATGCTCATACCGCCATCCCTGGTGATCGTGAGTACACAGGGAGTGGACACCTTGGAATCCCAGACAATGCTCTGGAACCCCGAAAAATAGAAGGTGTTGTCATCGGAGGTCAGAATGACAGCGTCCAGGCCCTTCGCCTCCATCTGGACCCTCAGCCCGGCCAATCTGTTTTGATATTCCTGAACCGAAAACTTCAGCATCGGCGAATTTCGCATTGGAACTCCTTATTGTTTTCCTTGCGTGGCATCGAAAAGATGGCATTCCACAAAGTGACCATCCTTATGCTCAATCATCTCAGGGGCCTTCTGCCTGCAAATATCCATGCAGCGCGGGCAACGAGGATGGAAGTGACAGCCCGAGGGCGGATCGATTGGACTGGCAACGTCGCCCTTTATGGGTTCGCTCTCCCTGGGCTGCTCAGGATCCGATTCGGGGATCGATGCGAGCAAGGCCTGGGTATAGGGATGCAATGGAGCATCGAAAATTGCCTGCTTGTCCGCCAGTTCCACAATCCGGCCTAAATACATAACGGCGATACGGTCGCAGATATGCTTAACTATTCTAAGATCGTGGGAGATAAAGAGATACGTGAGATGGTATTTTGCCTGCAGGTCCTGCATAAGATTGACGATCTGGGCCTGGATGGACACATCCAGGGCACTCACCGGCTCATCGCAAATTATCAGCGAAGGGTTGAGAGCCAGGGCGCGGGCAACGCCTATTCTCTGGCGCTGGCCGCCGGAGAATTCATGGGGATACCGGTCGAAGTACTCCTTGAGCAATCCCACATCGTCCATGAGCGCAAGCACCACCTCCTTGGCATTTTCCTTCTTGCCATGCACTACCAAGGGTTCCATGATTATCTTTCCCGCGCTCTGCCGGGGATCCAGGGAAGAATAGGGATCCTGGAAAATCATCTGAATCCTTCGCTTGAATTCCTTTTCCTCCCCCGGGTGGATAGAAAAAATATCCTTGCCCTCGAAGTGAATGGCGCCGGATGTGGGCTTTAAAAGCTTGACAATCATCTTGCCTGTGGTGGATTTGCCGCAGCCGGATTCTCCCACAAGGCCTAGGGTTTCCCCTTCATGGATGGAAAAACTTATGCCGTCCACAGCCTTGAGGTATTTCTGCTTTTCAAAATAGGTATCCTTTTTGACGGGAAAATGTTTCTTTAAGTTCTTGACTTCCAGAAGTACCCGTTTCATTTCGCTCCCCCTTGGCCATACTTCCAGCAGCGCACCTTTCGCCCTGCGCCGACAAGGATAAACTCAGGCTCCTTTTCCAGGCAAATTGGCATGACCTCGTCGCAGCGGGTGCAGAATTTGCATCCCACCGGGAGCTTTAAGGGGCTCGGCACAGTTCCCTTTATTATTCTCAGTCTGTGCAGGGACTCGGAAATCTTGGGTATGGAATGCAGAAGGCCGACGGTATAGGGATGAAGCGGCGAGGAGTAAATGGACTTTACATCGCCATACTCCATTACCTTGCCCGCGTACATGATCATGACATTCTGAGCAAGTTGCGCGACGACGCCCAGATCATGGCTTATCAGAATGATCGCCGTGGACACTTCCTTCTTTAATTCTGACATAAGATGGATGATCTGTGCCTGAATCGTGACATCCAAAGCAGTGGTAGGCTCGTCGGCGATGAGAATACGGGGGTTGCAGGCCATGGCCATGGCTATCATTGCCCTTTGGCGCATACCTCCGGAGAGCTGGTGAGGGTGGTTCCGGGCGCACTTGTCGGGATTGGGGATACCCACCATTCGAAGCATTTCTTCGACTATCTCCATCGCCTCCTTGCCTTTTTTTCCCCTGTGCAGCTGGAGCACCTCGGCGATCTGCTTTCCCACGGTAAACACCGGGTTGAGCGAAGTCATCGGCTCCTGGAAGATCATGGAAATCTCGTTGCCCCGGATCTTCCTCATCTCCCTCTCACTGATTTTTACCAGATCCTTGCCTCCATAGAGGATGGAACCGGCCACAATCTTCCCGGGAGGATTGGGAATCAGCCTCAGAATGGAAAGGGAGGTGACGCTCTTTCCCGAGCCTGACTCTCCGACGATCGCCAGTGTTTCCCTTTCTTTCAATGAAAAATCGACACCATCCACCGCGGGCACGAAGCCCTCTTCTATTTGGAAATGCGTCTTGAGTCCCTGAACCTTGAGGATTTCATTGTTTACAGTTTGGCTTGCTACGCTCATTTCATCCTCCCTTAACTATTCTTGAGCTTGGGATCGAGAGCATCCCGCAAGCCGTCGCCTAATAGGCTGAAACTCAAGACAACCAAGGTTATGGCAATCCCCGGAGCCAGCGTGGCGATAGGCACAGTCCTGATGACTTCCCTGGCCTTGCTCAGCATCGAACCCCATTCGGGATAGGGCGGCTGAACACCCAGGCCCAGGAAGGAGAGGGAAGAAGAAGTAAGTATCGCGGTGCCAAGACTCAAAGTAGTATTGACGATAACCTGGGAAAAGGAGTTGGGGATAATATGCGTGAGGATAATCCTCGCATTGGAAGCCCCAATTACCTTGGCCGCCTGAATGTATTCATTATTCCGGATTGTCAGCACCGAGCCCCGGACAATTCTTGCTATGTAAGGGATATTGTAGATGGCTATGGCGATAATCGTATTTATAATTCCGTTGCCGAGTATGGCCACAATCGCTATGGCCAGGAGCAGCCCGGGAAATGCCAGCAGAATGTCGGTTACGCGCATGAGGATATCGTCCACCCGGCCGCCGAAATACCCTGCCACTACCCCAAGCAGCAATCCGATTATGGAGCCTGAGAAAACAGCGGTAAAGCTTATGATAAATGTGGTGCGCGCGCCGTAGACGAGCCTGGTGAGGGTATCCCTGCCCAGATTGTCCGTGCCCAGAGGATGCGCCCAGCTTGCCCCCTGGTATTTGTTGCGCAGATCTATTTTAAGGGGATCATAGGCCGTAAAATATGGCCCAACAAGAGCTATGAGTATAAAAGCTGCTATGATAATTCCACCGACAAGGGAGGATTTTCGTTTCGCAAAGCGCTTGAATGTAGAAGACTTCATCCTTCGATCATCCTTTTTGGTAGTGAATCCGGGGATCCACAAGGCGGTAGAGTATGTCCACAATCGTATTGATAAGTACAAAGGTGGTGGAAAGCACCAGCACCGTCGATTGGACCACCGGGTAGTCCCTGGTGAGCACCGCGTCGATCATAAGCCTTCCGATTCCAGGAATGGCGAAGACGCTCTCAATTAAAGCCGAGCCTGCGAGAAGACCGCCGAAGCGAAGGCCCAGGATGGTTACAATGGGGATAAGGGCATTTCGCAGGGCATGGGAAAGAATGACCTTATAAGCGGGCACGCCCTTTGCGTAGGCGGTGCGAACATAGTCCTCTCTGAGCACTTCGAGCATAGCCGATCGTGTCATGCGGGCGATCAGGCCCACCGATTGCATGCCCAGGGCGAAGATGGGCAATACATAGTGCTTGGCCGAATACATGCCTATGCTGGGAAACCAGCCCAAATACAGGGAAAAAACGAGGATAAAGATTATTGCCAAGAAAAATGAAGGCGTGGATACGGATAAAAGAGAAAAAATCATGAGAAAGTTATCCAGGAATTTATTCTGTTTTATCGCCGAAATTATACCAATCACAATTCCAATGAAGGCTGCTACCAGGGTTCCACCCAGAGCAAGCACCAGGGTATAGCGGTAACGTCCCATGATTTCGTCAATCACAGGCCGCCTTGTTCGTATGGAAGTCCCAAAATCCCCTTTAAGTGCATTGGAGATAAAATTTCCGTACTGAACATAGAGGGGATCGTTCAAGCCCAGCCTGTCCCTGGTAGCCTGCACAGCCTCGGGCGGCGCATGTAGCCCCAGCATGTTGAGGACTGGGTCGCCGGGGATGAGATGGACCATCAGGAACACCAGGACAGAAACCATAAAGAGTATGACGACCAGTGAAATTAACTTGGAAATGATAAACTTGAGCATCGTAAAATCACCTCTGGGACGTTCAGGAAGATATGCTGAGGAAAGATGCTTCTTCAAAAGAGGCATCGCCCCGGACTTCTCCGAAGCGATGCCCACTTAGTTGAAGATTGGAAAAGGATTACTCCTTCCACATCTTATCGTAGTGCACTAATCCAATACCGTTGATCTCGATTCCCTTCACCCTGGACGAAGCCACGACGGTGGTGGGGCGATCGAAGAGCCAGATAGCCACAGGGTCCTCGAGGTAGAGGATTTCCTGGGCTCGCTTATACATGGCATAGCGTTTTTCGGGATCGGTTTCGGTCGCGGCGCCGTTAACCAGAACATCCACTTCCTTGTTGGAATAGAAACCGTAATTCTGCTCGTTGGTACCGGTTTCGGTGGTGGTGTACAGACCCCTCAAGCCGCCGTCGGCGTCCATCATCGATGTACCCGCACCCATGATGAAAATGGGCTGGTCAAAGACCTGGGGGGTTACGCCGCTCCACAGGGGGAGGATAACTGCCCACTCCAGGACTTCGATTGCCGCATCAATGCCGATGTCCGCCAAGTTGGCAGAAAGGGCTTCGGCCAGTTCGACTCCCATGGCATAGCGGGGGGTGGTGACGATCTTGGTCTTGAATCCATTGGGATATCCGGCTTCGGCCAGAAGTTTCTTGGCTTTGGGGATGTCGCGCTTGATTTCTCCCAGGTTTACATGACCCCAGACAACCGGGGTGAGGGGACCGTAGCTCGGTCCTGACTGGCCGGGGAACAGGCCATTGATGATTGCCGGGCGGTCGATGGCATAGAGAATAGCCTGGCGTACCTTGGGATTGGCGATGATTGGATCATCGCAGCCGAAGCGGAAGAGCCTGGAGCCCACCGACGGAGTCTGGACTACCTGGGTTTTGGGGCCTTTGGCCAACCTGACCTGATCTTCGGCGGGGAACTGCTTGAGGAAGTCGACTTCGCCGTTTTCCAGAGCGATTACCCTGGAAGTGGCTTCGGGGATAACCCGGAACACGAGCCTTTCGGTCTTGGCCGGTGTGCCAAAATAGTCTTTGAAGCGCTCGAGGACGATCTCCTCATCCTTTTTCCAAGAAACGATCTTGTAGGGACCGGTTCCCACTGTGGAGGCCACAAAGGCGCCGGTGTCAATGCCGTGCTTGTTGAAAACCGCGGGATCCATGATCGCCAGCGACCTGTTGCTGAGCAAGGACATCATGGGACCGTAGGGATCCTTGGTGGTGATCGCTACAGTGTATTTGTCGAGAACATCAACCTTGACGATCATCTTGGCTTTCTGCTTGACCACCAGACGCTTGCCGTCGGCGGTGTCGGCCATGAATCGCTCATAGGTTGCTTTTACGTCGCTGGCGGTGAGTTCCTTGCCATTGTGGAACTTGACGCCCTTCTTGAGGACGAAGGTCCAGGTCTTCTTATCCGCGCTTACTTTCCAGCTCTCCGCCAGATCGGACACGATTTTCCCATCGGCGGTAAACTTAAGCAGGGTGGAATAGAGCATAGCCACGACCTGCTCGGATTGCCCATCGTTCTGAACGTGGGGATCCAAACTGGCCGCGTCGGTGCTGTCCGCGAGGATCAGCTGCTTGGCTTGCGCGAAGACCGAGGGGGCGACCAGGGTCATCGAGATGAGGAGCGCCGCGAAAATTAACGCGATCCGCTTCATGTTTGCCTCCTAAAAAATATAGAGATATTGGCCGATTGAAACATATCGAAAACCAGATGTCAACATGTAGTATGAATAAATAGTCATACAATAGGACAAAAAACCGGGAAAGAGCATAAATATACTGGAATTGGCGGTGCTGCCGCCCGCACAAAGGTCTAGGCGGAGTACTTCCTATGTGGCCGATTAGCTTCCCAGCCCCGATTTCCAGGTTTCTTCGAATACCCGCATGAGATTGAGCCCCAGAATCTTTCTGATATGCTCTTCCGAGTAACCCCGCCTGAGCATCTCTTGTGTGATGAGGGGATAATCCTGGATACCGTTGAAATCGGCCGGCTGCCTGTTGTTGTTGTCCGGCGGACAGGCTATTTCGTCGAAAGCCCCGGTCACGCTGCTGTAAGGTAAATCGTCGGCGGTAAACTCATGCTTGGGATAGGCGCCCATGGTACCCATTGAGTCCGTCGAAGTGGCGACATGATCCATGCCCACGAGTTCGATGGCGTATTCCAGACAGTCGAAATAGTCCTTCAAGGTGGGCATTCCGGGAGTCCCCTTCCAAATCAGGGGAGCCCAGGTGCAGACGGCTATGACGCCTCCCGAATCGGCGACTGCCTTGATCTGATCGTCCGAAACATTCCTCGGATTGGGGACCACGGCGCTGGGATTGGCGTGGGAAATGATCATCGGGGCCTTGGAAACCTTGCATACGTCAAAGAATGTTTTCTTCCCCACATGGGTAAGATCGATGGTTACGCCGATTTTTTGCGCTTCCCGCAGCAGCACCTTGCCGAAATTGGACAATCCCGAATCATTCGGCTCCAGGCACCCGCAGCCCACAAAATTCTGCTCATTGTAGGTGGGCTGCATGATGCGCAGTCCCAGCTGATACCAGAGCAGAAGATTTTTCGGGCTATTGCCCACAAAGCTCGAGTCCTGGGAAAGGAAAATATGGGCCATTCGGCCTTGAGCGTGAGCCCTCCGTATGGAATCCGGCGTTTCGGCCAGCAAGAAGCTTTCATCCTTCGCTATCACCGAATAAAAATCCACGACCTTGGACAGCGTCTGAAACTGATCCTCATTGGGGTTGGGAATCGTAAGTCCCACGGCGGTTAAGCCGGAGCGGTCCGTCCTGTCAGTTCTCTTCGTGAGGTATTGAACAGAGGGGTCAATGACAATGCAGTCCCGATGCAGAGTTAATGCTTTCTTCGATATGTCAATCATGGAACTATAGAATCATGGGCATTTTGATAAAGCAATAAAGCTTTTCGTTTTTTTAAAAAAATCTGTCGGGCATTTACTACCCTAAGAGTCCATTTGACAAGCCGGTCAAATCACGTTATGAACATCTTCGGAGGCGCTTTTGCCAAACGGTTCAGGACGAGAGACAATCAAAGGAACCCTCTTTACCGCCACCATTCTATTGGGCGTATGGATTGTTTTTACTTCGGACTTATCGCTTTTCTCGCTCTCCGCAGGCATTGTGTCTTCGCTCGCTCTGGGGTTTTTAGGACATACCACGTTTATTTCAGATCGGGATACCAGCTTTAAGCACATCCTTCCCCATCCTCTTCATCTTCCTCTGTATCTCTTCCGTCTAATTATCGAAATGTATCGCTCCAGCCTGGGAGTATTGGCCGCGGTTTGGAAGAAGGAAGATCGGAGCAGGATCATAACCTTCAGCAGCAGGCTGGAATCGGATATGGGCAGGCTTATTTTAGCCAATTCCATCACCTTCACCCCTGGTACCATTACTCTGGATTTGAAAGAAAATAGATATATCGTCCATTGGTTCCTGGCTGGACCAATTTCGGATTCACGCGCAGAGGGGGAAATTAAAGGCAAGCTGGAAGATGCTCTCAGGAAGGCTATCGTATGAAAGATCTTATCCTCCACGTCCTTCAATGGAGCCTTATCGCATTGGGATTGGCAACGCTCCCGGCACTGCTTCTCGGGCCTAGCTCTTCAAACAGGCTTATCGCGCTCAACACCTTGGGAGGAATCGTATTGGCCTTTTTGGTAGTATATGGACTAGCCAAGGCCAGCACCCTCTATCTTGATGTTGCGCTGGTATACGATATATTCGGATTTCTTGGCATTCTCGCCATAACCAGGCTCTCCCGGTATGGGGGCAAAGAGGTATGAGAGAGTACTTTGAGATAGCCAGGATAGTATTCGCGATTTTCTGCTTCATAACCGCCGTGGTATTTGGCAGTTCGGGGATCATCGGGTTGTATATCTACAAGGCTCCACTATCTCGGCTTCAGGGTTCGGCCCTCTGCGGTACCACTGCGGTCTTTTCAATCATTCTCGGCTGCCTGGCCATTTCCCCGTCTTGGGCATTCTTTTTCCGGCTCTTGGTCATTGGTATCATTTTCCTCGTATCCAATCCGCTGGGCACTCACTTCATCGCAGCATACACATGGAAAAAGCTCGGGAATAAGAATCAGGGGAAACCATGACAGAACTGATACTCGTGGCGATACTCGTGCTCTCAGTAGCCTGTCTGGTATTAAAAGATCTCGTCGCAGCAATAGTATGCCTCTCCGCTATCAGTCTTTTTTCTGTTGTATTGTTACTTCGCGTTGGCGCTCCGGATGTGGCCATCACCGAAGCAGCCGTGGGAGCAGGTGTTTCCACCCTGATCTATATGTGGGCGATCAGAGTCATGGGCAGGAGAAAGATCCGATGAGCAAAGTGCTGAACAAGATCATGGCCCTCTTTTGCCTTGGGGCTACCGCCCTGGTAATTTTGCCAATTTATCTAAACGACCGTCCCTGGCCTCACCAGTTAAGGGATGCCTATGAAGCGAACGCTACCATCGATACAGGGGCAATCAATGTGGTCAGCGCGATCTACCTCGGATATCGAGCCTTTGATACATTGGGAGAAACTATAGTTCTTTTAATTGCGGTATCCGGCACTTTGGCCATCATGGCCGGCGGCTTTTCGCGCGCTAAAAAATTTGCATCTGGGCCGCATAGGATCTCTCTGACGGCCAAAGATCCCTTGGAACTCGTCGCAGGGAAATTAGGCTTGATAGTCCTCGTATTCGGCGCCTATGTAATGGCATTTGGTCACCTTTCCCCGGGAGGGGGCTTCCAGGGAGGGGTTGTGGTGGCCTCAGGTCTTTTATTCTTAGCCTTGGGAGAAAAAGGCAAACGTGCATCCCGGCTTACCGATCCTGCATCTTTACAAAAATTGGAAGCCGGAGCCTTCCTAATCCTTCTATTGGCGATGACTCTCGGCATGGTCGCAGGCTCCGGCTTCCTCTCAATCCCTTCCTTTGGAAGCAAAGCCGGTAATCCTGTCGGGTATATTGTTTTTCTCAATATCGCATTAGGGCTAAAAGTTGGCGCCGGGATTGGCTTGATTTGCGTCATGATGATTGGGGACCTGCATAGATGATATCCCGAATACTCATGGCGGCAATATTCCTCGTGGGCCTATGGGGCGTCATCGCGGATAAAAACATGATGCGTAAAGTCTTTGGCCTCACCATACTTACCTCTGCGGTGGTACTGCTTTTTGTCGTCGAAGGAGGAAGCGTGGGCACTGAAGCCCCAATCATGGAGGAGACAGTCTCCAATATCGTGGATCCGGTCCCACAGGCCCTCATGCTTACCGCGATTGTAATTGGTGTGTGCATTACCGCCTTGGCGCTGGCTTTAGTATGCCGAATCCACGCTTCAACAGGCACGTTGGATATCGAAGAAGCGGCAAAGAGAATGGGCGATGGACATTAAAAATCTTGCCCTCCTTCCCACCTTGCTTCCTTTAGCCGCCTCGGCGATTGTCCTTATCGCTAAAGCCTTTTTAAACGAAAACGCTCAAAAAAAGGCTATATCCCTGGCGGGCATTGTCGGACTCTTACTCCCATGGATACCCATGGCATTGATCCTGCCCCAGATCTTGGCGCATGAAGTTCCCAGCTTCATATTCGGAGGATGGAGGGATGGGACAGGAATTTATTTTAAATTCGATGGCCTCGCATGGGCCCTGAATGCCCTCACCCTTTTAATCTGTGGAGGAGCATGGATATATTCTCGATCCTCTGGCCCCAAGGGGACTGCCTTCGCGGGTATGTTTCTCATACAGGTGGCTTCGTCCTGCGCGACTATGTCAACCATGGATGTCTTCAATCTTTTCGTTTGCCTCGAAGTGATGGGAATGGCATCCTATGTTCTCATCGCCCAAGCAAATACCCCCGGATCTTATGTAGCCTCATTTACCTATTTGATGTCCAGCGCTGCCACTATGCTTCTCTTTCTCATCGGGGTGTACGGATTGTATCGGCTTACAGGAGACCTCAATTACGATGCCATCCAAACATTTTTAGCCCAGTGTTCTATGCAGGAATCCCGCCTTGCCGCCCTATGCGCCATCTGCTTGATTATCCCGATAGTGCTTAGAGCTGCCATAATGCCTCTATCGGGCTGGCTGCTTCTGGCCCACTCTCAAGCCCCACACCCGGTCTCCGCCATACTATCGGGAGTCCTGCTCAAGGTTCCTCTTTTTGCCCTCGTTCGGCTTCTGCTGATATTTCCCACCGGCGGCGCCTTAGGATCGGCTATCTCATTCGCCGGCGCGCTGGGAGCCCTCTTGGCGGTTATCCTTGCCCTTGTTCAAAGCGACGCCAAGCGCCTTCTAGCCTATCATTCGATCAGCCAGACCGGGTACGTAGCGGCGGCCCTCGGCGCATCGATTGCCCCCTTGCGAAGCTCGAATCCCGAACTGGGCCTCGTTCTTCTGGTAGCGGCATACCTCCATGCCCTTGCTCATGGAATTTTCAAAAGCCTTTTGTTCCTTTCCGTTGGAACCCTCGTGGATATTGAAGGGCAGCGAAATGTGTATTCGATACGAAATGGAGTGACCTTATTAAAAAAAGCTGGAGACCGTTACGGGCTCACCGGTTTGAGCTTTGCCGTAGGCGCTCTTTCCATTGCAGCTATCCCTCCATTCATTGGCTTTTCGTCCAAGGGCTATGTCACAAAATCTCTGGCCGGAAATTACCGCTACGTACTTCTCGCTGTTGCTGCGGCTTTCACGGTCGCTTCGTTCATAAAATTAAGCCGAATCTTCTTTTCGCATTCAGCAAACCAACCGGGAAATACTCAGGTGAGCTTAAAGCCTCAGCCCAGTGAAAACACCGTTCTCCTTACTATTGGTGCGAGCAGGATATATGCAGTACTTGGGCTTGCCATTCTTTGCCTTGCAGGTGGTCTTTTCGCCCCCCAACTTTTCCGTTTTGGCATGCTGCTCTTCGGATCCATCCTGCCAGGCCCGCCCTTGACGGAGCTGTCTGGTGCCGGCGCGCCCAAGCTCTTCACCCAAGAAAATCTTATCCAGACAGCTCTTTCGGTAACGGCGGGAATCTTTGTGTTTTTATTGATTATTTCAAAAACCGGCCGACGCATTACTCACCCGATCGGCAACCATGTCACTTCATTCGAAACGATATTTCTTGGAATGGGAGTCGCTCTTGTTACACTGGCATTGCAGATCTAGATTTAAGCAAGGTCTCCTGTAAAGTAGATTGTCCGTCTTTCTTCATTCTCT
>JAVEYV010000017.1:0-15949 GCA_034003305.1 Spirochaetia bacterium
TGGGCTTCGAGGGGGATCGCCTGCGCATCCGGCGGGGCGAGTTTTCCATACAGCCCCAGGGCGCCGCATCCTGGTTCGAGGAAAAGGATCTTATGCGCCAGCTTGGCCTGCCATACCGTGTCGAACGCATGGTCGATCAAAAAAGCTACGAGCTGATCGAAGCGGTGGGCAGGGCTTCGGCCCTGAGAGAATCGGGCCTGCCCCTGGAGACTGCCGTGAGTTCGGCCCAGGCCTCCTACGCCTACAGAGACGCCTTTGGCTACGATATGGAGCGGGTTTCTCAGCTTAGGGCCATAAATCCCTCGGATCCCCGCATTGCCGCCATGGACAGACGCTACAGCCAGGGCTGGTACATACCCAAGGGAAGAATCTTCCCCTTGGGCGACAATAGGGATAATTCCCGGGATGCCAGATACTTCGGCCCGGTAAGCGTGAACAGGGTGCTCGGCAGAGCCCTGTTTATATATTGGCCTTTTTCAAGGGCAGGAAGAATTCGCTAGCGCCGATTCCTCTTAGGCTGAATCCTGCTTGCTGCACAATGGGGAGGGTACGAGGGTGGCTTTGTTCTCCCGACACAGATCCTACACCGAAAAGGTTCTCGCCAAACGGCGAAGGCGAAGATTCCTTGGCCGGATCATACTTTTTCTTCTCATTATAGCCTTTTTCAGGACTTTTTTCATTCAGTCCTTTACCCTTCGCTCGAACAGCATGGAACCTCTGCTCACGAAGGGTACCAGCATCCTGGTTTTCCCCCTTCCGTTCGGGGCCCGAACCTGGTTCGGCAAGACCCCGGTCTTAAGCGAGATCAAGCGCGGGGAGCTTGTTCTGGTCAATCCTGACGCCATACCCAGCGTGGACCGTTTTTTTGCCCTGTGGGACAGTCTTGCCCGATTTTTCAGTCTTCAGCGCTATTCTCCCATAGCCCAGCGCTATGGAGCGGCAGAAACAAGTCCCGGCATTTACAGGGTTGTCGGTCTTCCCGGCGATAGAGTTAGGCGTAGCAAAGCTGTCTTCGAAATCCAGACCGGAAACGGTGAGGCATTCTTGAGCGAGCTGTCTCTTATGGACAGCCCCTACGACCTGAAGAGCGCTTCCTCTCCCCAAGCCGCCCAGGCCGTGGAAAGCCTTTCCGAAACCTTAGAACTCGGGCCGAGACAGTATTTTGTCGAGGGAGACAACCGGGAGACGCTCAACGGCTCATCGCTCTGGGGTCCGGTAGACATCGAACGAATATCCGGCCGGGTTGTCCTTGCGTATTGGCCGCTGAAGCATATCCGCATTCTATGATCCTTTCGGAGACGGCGGGCAGAGAAGATTTGTTCGAAGCGCCCAGATCCCTCTATATCCACATTCCCTTCTGCTCCTCCCGCTGCGACTACTGCGATTTCCATTCCTTCGCCATCGGGCAGGAGGGGTCAAAGCAGTCAGAGCTCGGGAATCGCTATGTCGATGTCCTGCTGCGCCGGGCGAAGAATCTTGGCGCGAGACTGCCAAAGCCTCTTAAAACCCTCTACGTCGGCGGGGGAACCCCTACGGCGCTTCCGCCCGATGCCTTCGCCCGGCTGCTGCAAGGCCTTGCCCGGCTTTTCGGTTCCTCGCTTCTGGAATGGACCGTAGAGGCCAATCCCGAGTCGCTTTCGGATACTTCTCTTGGAACAATCATCGAGGCAGGGGTAAACCGGCTCAGCATTGGCATCCAGAGCATGGACGATACTGAACTCAAGATCCTGGGACGAAGGGCGAGAAAGAACGATAATGAAAGAGCCCTCGCAATGGCTCGGCAGTCAGGCATTCAGGTATCGGCGGACCTCATGGCGGGCATTCCCGGTCAGCAGCCGAAGGGACTCGAGTCATCGCTGCGCAGCCTCCTCGATGCCGGGGTGGATCATGTATCGCTCTACGATCTCAGCCTTGAAGAGGGCACAGCGCTGGAGAGAAAAATCCGACAGGGAGAACTGCTGCTTCCCCAGGAGGATAGCTGCTACGAGATGAGGAAAAACGCCGAGCGGATCCTTGAGGATGCAGGGTTTGGGCGCTACGAGGTTTCCAATTTTTCTCCTCCTGACAGAGAATCCCTTCACAATTCCGCCTATTGGTCCATGAATTCCTATATCGGCATAGGCAGCGGCGCTGTTTCGAGCCTTCTCCTGGCTACGAGAGCAGAGAGTTCCAGGCTCCGGGAGTTGAGCCAGGACCCTTCGGCCGGGTCGGCCGCCTGTCTCAGGATAGAGGAGGGCAGGGATCTGGGCGCATACCTGGACGACCCGGATGCTTCGATGGCGCATAGCTGGATCGATACAAACGATTCAGCCTTCGAACTTGTCATGATGGGCTTGCGGACACGCAGGGGTGTGGACCGCCGGCGTTTCGGCCAGCGTTTTGGAAAGGAAATTTCCTCCTTCCTTGCCCCCGCTCTGGAAAAATGGAAGGATCGCTTTATCCCAGACCAGGAGTGCCTCAGGCTCGATGACGAGGGACTGGATCTTTTAAATCCGATACTGCTCGATATATTAAAATTGTTTTAATATCTGGGCTTTTTTAAAAGTCAGACGAACGTTTTCAGGGTTGAGGAGCCGCGCATGACAAGGTTTACGTATATTTTAGCAGCCTCTCCATTGCATAACGAGGCTGGAATCAGGACCATGTTCGACGAGTATGAGCCCTTGCTCAGCCGGGCCGGCGGGACGCAGCGGCCGAAGGCTTCTTCCAAGGTAACCGGGCCAGCGCCTTTTTACCTTATCCTCACCGGGGGCACGGAGGCCTTTGTTCTGGAAAGCCTCAAAGCCCTCGGGTTGGACGGCGAAGCCGGCAGGAACCATCCCCTGGTGCTCATCGCCCACGGAAAGCACAACTCCCTGCCCGCGGCGCTGGAGCTTGCCGCCTGGGCCCGACAGCAGGGCAGGGCTTCCCTGGTCGTTCAGTTAGCCGGTGTGGACGACCCTGAGGGCCTTGGGGAACTGGATGAGGCCGCAAAGCTGGCCGGCTGCCTTTACGGGATGAGGAAGAGCAGAATAGGGCTGGTGGGTGAACCATCCTCCTGGCTCGTCGCATCCAGGCAGAGCCCTGAGACGGTGGCTGCGTCCTGGGGAGCCTCCCTGCTTCCTATCCCCTTCGAACGCCTGGTCAAGGCGATGAATGCCGAGCTTAAGCAGGGAAGCAAAGCCCTTCCCGAGGCCTTTGTCCGCGACGCATCGTTTTGCAGGGAGCCATCGGAGGAGGACATGGGAAAATCGGAGATTATTCTCAGGGCACTCAAGACCCTGGCTGCCCAGGAGAGGCTGGACGCGCTCAGCCTCCGCTGCTTCGATCTGCTGTCCCTCAATGGCTCCACCGGCTGCTACGCCCTTGCGCGCCTGGCGGCGGATGGCATCGATGCTGGCTGTGAGGGCGATGTCCCCTCGGTTTTGGCGCTCCGCTGGATGAGGCTCCTGAGCGGGAAGGCCGCATGGATGGCCAATCCCTCGGTGATCAGGAAGGGAGAAGGGGGGAAGGGCAGGATGCTCCTCGCTCACTGCACAGTGCCGCTCTCCCTGGTGCCGGAGTACGGTATCCGAAGTCACTTCGAGTCCGGCAAGGGCGCGGCGCTTCGCGGCGTTCTGCCGCAGGGTCCTGTAACCCTGCTGCGTATTGGGGGGGCAAGGCTGGATACCCTGTGGGCGACCGAGGGCTTTCTCAGGGAAAGCCCTGCCGAGGAAGGCTTGTGCAGAACTCAGGCGGTGATCGAATTGCCGAACAGCGATATCGACGCCTTGTTCGCTGCTCCCCTGGGCAACCATCTGGTGATGGTTCCGGGAAATTGGCTCAGGATGATTGATCGCTATGTCGGCTGGGCCGGCTTGACTAGGGTTTAGACAAAGAAATCGTAGTTTGATTTAAGGCTTTCTGCAAAACCCTCTCTGAGCCCCAGGTTAAATTTTTTCTCTGTGCCCAGGGTGCTGGGAGGCCCATGCCCGGGAAAAACCAGACTGTCGTCGGGATAGAGTTCCAGCTTTCGCTTCAGGCGTTCGTAAAGGGCTTTGGCGTTGAAGGAAGAGGTTGTCTTGCCTATGATGCCGGCGTGGAAGGCGTCGCCGGTGAATAAGGAGCCGTCTATGTCGTAAACGATGGAATCCTGGGAGTGTCCCGGCACGGCGATAGCCCGGATGGGAAAGCTCGCCTCCCGGAATAGCTGCTGATCCAGCACCTTTTTACAGACAATATTGAAAAGCTTTGTATTGGATGCATAGACCTCTGGATGGTAAATCCGCATGAGAGTTTTTAGCCCCCGGCAGTGGTGGATGTGGCTGTGCGTGATGAGCACTGCCTTCAGTGTATAGGCCTTGCTCTCGATCTGGTCGATCATGGTGGTCGTCACCTCGCCTGGATCGACCACGAGGGCTTCCATGCTGTCTTCGTTGCATATGACATACCCATTGGAAAAACCGTAAATGGAATAATGCTGGTATATTTTCATATATAGAGGTGCTCCAGATCCTTTATGGCTTCTGTTATATTGGAGCCGTTGGTTGAGACCGATTCGGATTTGGCCGGGATGAAGAATACTCGCTTGAAATCGCAGTCTTCAAAGCGGCTGTGCTCGATCTCGGCGAGGATGAATCGCGAATCGTAGAGGTTGGAACTGGAAAAGGTGCTTTCTCGTATGCGGCTTCCGTCAAAGTTCACATGGATGAGTTCGGAGTTCTCAAAACTGCAGTCGAAGATATCGGTATCGCCGAGGGAGCAGAAATCCATGTCTACCCCCGAAAAATCACAGCAATCTATGAAGGCAGTGTCGAAAAAACACAGTCTGAAGGAGGCGCCGGTAAAGAGAACGTGGGAAAGCGTCGCATGCCTGAAACGGCAGCCTACGAAGCGCAGCCGCGAAAAATCAGCGCCGCTCAAGGTTATGTTGCTGAAATCTATGTTGATCGCCCCGCCCTCGGCGTAAAGCCTGTCGACCAGGTTCTTGACCGCCTCCTCGGGTGAGGGGCAATGCTCCCGGCAGTAGGGCGAATCCGCAAAGGGCAATCCGTGGCAGGCTTTGACGGCACAGGGGACGTTCCTATACATGGACATAGGCTACACTATCGAATCGGGAGGGACAAGGTCCGTGCTTGAAAGAGGCTCCCTTCGGGGTATAAAATATGCCTATGTGCGCAAAATGCGGTAAAGCCCTGCCTCAGGGAATTCGGGTTGGTTTTAGAGACAGCTGTACCTTTTGCGGAGCCGAGCTCCATGCCTGCAGCATGTGCCGCTTCTATAAACCGGGGGCTCATTATGACTGTTCCGAAACGGTGGAGTATCTCGTGACCGACAAGGAGAAGGCCAATTTTTGCGATTGGTTTTCCATCGACCATAATTTCGCCCATAAGACCGGGAAACAAGAGGGTTCCCAGTCCTCGGCCGAATCGTCCAAGGCCGCCTTCAATAAGCTTTTTAAGCTATGACAGAGCTCTTCGCCGAAAAAGTCCTCGTGTTCCTCGATTCCGGTGTCGGGGGTCTGCCCTATCTCAGCCAGACCCGCCGCCATGTTCCCTGCGCCAGGCTTCATTATATTGCCGATGATGCGGGTTTTCCCTATGGAACCAAATCGGTGGGCGAGGTGGAAGACGTTCTTCTGGACAGAACCAAGCGGTTGCGCGCCCTCCTGATGCCTGATTTTTTGATCATCGCCTGCAACACAGCCAGTCAGATAGCGCTTAAAGCTCTTCGAGCTGCGCATCCCGACCTCCCGATCATAGGCACCGTTCCGGCGGTAAAGCCGGCCGCGGAGCAAAGCCCCTCGGGCTGCATCGGAATTATGGCGACTGAGCGGGCAGTGGTCGATCCTTATCTGGACGACCTGATCGCTCGACACGCCCCCGAGACCCGGGTCATTAAGCTCCCCGCCCAGGACCTGGTCACTTTTGTGGAGCACCGCTACCTTAAATCCAGCGCCGGCGAGCGGCGAGAAGCGGTCGAGCCCTATGTCAGGCAGCTTATCGGACAGGGTGTGGATCGAATCGTTCTGGCCTGCACGCATTTCCTCCATGTCCAGGAGGATATCGCGACCTGCGCCGCAGCCCTCGGGGCTCCCGAGCTGAGGATAGTCGATTCCCTCCAGGGGGTTGCCCGAAGGGTTGAGCAGCTTTTGGGCGGGGCGGTGGCGGAATGCGCAAAAGAAAATTCAGCAAAGCCGGGACGCTTCCTGCTTACCTCAGAACCTCCTTTCGATCCGCTTTATGCTGAATGGGCGGAGCGCTTCGGCCTTTTACCTCCGGAACAACTCTGATGCCGCGGTCCAGGTTTCTCCTCCTCGAGGCTGGAGGGTGAAAGCCAGGGTTCTTTTCTCATCCAATAACCTGGCAATGGCGCTTTGCGAGGATGGGCTGGAACGGCTTTGCTCGCTCAAGGGCAAGCGGATCAAATCCCTGAGCGGCAGCTATAATGGGCTTGCCGCGGGGGACGAGGTGGAGGTCGAGGCGGCCGGCGAAGGGCGAGGCCTCATAACAGCCCTCTACCCGCGGCGCAACAGCTTCGGCCGCTACAACGAAAAGGGAAGGGCCGAGCAAGCCATCGCCGCCAATATCGATCTTGTGGTCTGTGTGAGTTCTCCAAAACTTCCTCCTTTCCGGCCGCGCTTTATCGACAGGCTTGCCGTTCTCGCCGAACGGGCCGAGTCGCCCTTTGTCATTCTCATGAACAAGATCGATCTCGGCCTGGATCCGGAGGTCGAAGAGCGCCTGGAAAATTATAAAAACCTGGGGTACCGAGTGCTCCGCTGCTCCGCGTCAAGGGGCGAGGGACTGGAAGCCTTCGCGTCCCTGCTCGGAGGCAGAACCACCGTATTGGCAGGTCAGTCGGGAGTGGGAAAGTCAAGCATTCTCAATGCGCTGCTGCCCGGACTGGACAGGAAAACCGGGGAGGTTTCGGAAAAATACAACCGTGGAAAGCATACCACTACCATGGCAATGATGTTCGTTTCCCCAAAGGCTTATTCGATCATCGATACGCCGGGAATCCGCAGGCTGGCCTTGCGCAGTATTCCCGTGGACGAACTGGTTTTCTGTTTTCCCGAGATGCTTCCCCTGGTGAGCAGTTGCCTGCTCGGCTCACGCTGCAGTCACGTGGACGAGGAGGGCTGCGCGGTCCGAGAGGCCGTTAAGGCGGCAGAGATCCACTGCGACCGATACGAGAGCTATCTTCGCATACGGGAAGATCTCAGCCAGCCTGCGGAATGGAAGAAGGACGGTCCCCGCGATCCCAGCCGCAGGATGCGGAGCATAGATAGGATGCAGGGACGAAAAGTCAGGCATTCGGGTTCGACCGAACTCGACGACGATGATTTTCTCTATTAGGATGCCGTATGTTTTTTAGCGACGAGCACAGCCTTTCTCTCTTGGACTTTCCCCGTATACGGGAGAATGTAGCCTCCTACTGCCTTTCCGAAGAAGGGCGAGGGCTTGTGCGAGCCGCTCTTCCCATCGACGATGGACTTCGCTTAAGAGCCTTCGCCCTGGATTTGGATCGCCTGGCACGTTACCTGGAGGCGCACTCGCTGCCTGGCTTTTCCTTTCCCTCGATCCACGAGGCTTTAAACCGCCTTGCCAGGCCGGGGAGCAGTCTTGAGATGGAAGAACTGCTTTCCCTCGGTCACTGGAGCAGGAACTTCGAATCCCTGACAGCCTTTTTATCCAAGGTTTCATGGGAGCGTCTTCAGGCCGATGGGGCCGGGATTGAAAATGCCGAAGGGGCAGAAAGGAGCGAAGCCGCCGAGCTTGAGAGCTTCGATCCCGAGCGTTTGGCCGCCGTTTGGGCAGAAGAACCCGCCGCAGCCTTGATAGACAGGCTTCCTAAGCTTCAGGATGTATATAAAATAATATTCAACGTCATCAGTCCCGAGGGAGAACTTCGGGAATTACCGGAACTGAAAAGACTTAATGACGCTATCAGGAAGAAAAACCGGGAGCTGCTCCGGCTGGCTTCGTCGTATGGAAGAGATCCTGAGCTGCGGGCGGCGCTCCAATCTGAAGAGCCTACCCAGCGGGACGGAAGAACGGTTTTGGCGGTACGGGCAAATTTCAAGGGGAGGGTGAGAGGAATTGTCCATGAAGCTTCTTCGACGGGACAGACCTTGTTTATCGAGCCCGAAGCCCTGGTGGAAAAGAATAACGAACTCGTGCGCCTCGACGCCCGGCTCAAGGCCGAGGTGCTCCGCATCTTCAGGGAAACCAGCGATACCCTGCGGCCGTTTTATGCCGAACTCTGCAGGGCCAGGGAATCGCTGGCTTATTTGGATCAGCGCCTGGCCAGGGTTCTGATGGCTTCCCGGGAGGAGCTTCTTCCGCCTGAACTGGACGACCAGGGCCTTACTCTCTGGAGAGCCCGCCACCCGCTGCTGGGGAAAAAAGCCGTTCCTATCGATGTCGATCTTCCCGAAGACACCCGGATGCTCATTATCACAGGGCCGAACACAGGCGGTAAAACCGTTACACTCAAGACCATCGGGCTTTTTGCCCTGATGCGTCAGTTCGGGCTCTGGCTTCCCTTCGCCCAAGGCAGTTCCCTGCCTATTTTCGACGCTGTGCTTGTGGATATCGGCGATGAACAGTCCATTGACCAATCCCTTTCCACTTTTTCCGGCCACATGAAAGTGATTGCCGGGATTGCCGCGAAGGCTAGCGCAAAGAGCCTGATTCTCCTGGATGAACTGGGGGCAGGGACGGATCCCGAGGAGGGCTGCGCCCTGGCGATGGGACTGCTCGATTACTTTATCGACCTGGGCGCCTTGACGATCATCACTACCCATCACGGGATTTTAAAAAATTACGGCTACACCAAGCCAGGCTGTCTGAACGCTTCGATGGAATTCGACTCGACCCGCCTTGCCCCTACCTATCGCATTGTCATGGGCATTCCTGGTCAGAGCAGGGCCTTGGAAGTAGCGGCTCAGGTCGGGCTTCCAGGGATTATTCTCGATGCTGCGCGGCAGTACCTGGACGAGGAGCGCAGCGATATCGGCGAGCTGGTCAAAAGCCTTTCGGAAAAACAACGGGCAATCGAGCAGCTCGAGCGGGAGCAGCGAAGAAGAATCCAGTCCACCGTGGAAGACAGGAGAAAACTGGATCTTGCCGCACTCCAGGTGCGCCAGAAGGAGCAGGAACTGCGCCGCAGGGGCGTCGCCGAGCTAAAAAACCTTCTTAATGAAAGCAGAAAAACCCTGGAGAATCTTATCCGGGAATTGCGGGAATCCAAGGGCGGACAGGAGAGTGTCATAGAGGCGAAGCGTTTTCTTTCCCAGCTCGCAGAATCGGTGGAAAACCAGGCGGCGGCGCTGGTGCGGGAGGAGACTGCGATCCAGGAATCTCTCGAACAGGAAGCTTCAGAGACTCGTGATTTCAGCGAGGGAGACGAGGTGCTGTACGGAGCCAACCGCCGGCGAGCCCGGGCAGTGCGAAAAGCTGCCCCAGGCCAATGGCTTATCGAGCTGGGCTCTCTGAGGTTGACAGTGTCCGCCGCGGAGCTTTTGCCTGCCCGCAAAAAAACCGATACCTCACCCGGCTACGATGTGGAATTAGCCCCCAGGGAGGGCGGGGAGGCGCCGAAAGCAAAGTTCGAACTGGATCTGCGCGGCTTTAGGCTTCATGAAGCCCTCGAGGCGGTTGAACGGCAGATAGACGCCGCAAGCCTCCAGGGTTTGAAGAGCTTTTCGATTATCCACGGCACGGGTGAAGGAATCCTGGGGAAAGGAATCCACGATTACCTGCGGGACCAGGGAGCGGTGGAGGATTATCACTTTGCCCGGCCCGAAGAGGGCGGCTACGGCAAAACCCAGGTGCGGCTTAAATAAAGGCTTTTTCCGCATTCTCCGCGGCTTTGCTGCGTCAATGCCGAGGCAGTAACCGGCACGTGTAGTTGACAGTAAAAATGCTAGCGTGGTATCGTTTTGCGTCATTTGTCTATAGTCGGAAACAAGGAGAACAAGCATGTCCGGTCACAGTAAATGGGCGACCATAAAGCACAAGAAGGGAGCAGCCGACGCCAAGCGCGGTCAGATGTTCACCAAGCTTATCAAGGAAATTTCCATTGCCGCCAGGATGGGCGGGGGAGATCCTGACGGCAACCCCAGGCTCAGGACCGCTGTTCTCAAAGCCAGAGCGGCCAACATGCCCAAGGACAACGTCGACCGGGCCATAAAAAAGGGTACCGGCGAACTTGAAGGCACGACCTACGAAGAGCTTACCTACGAAGCCTACGCACCCGGCGGCGGAGCCCTTCTCATAGAAGTGCTCACGGACAATAAAAACCGGGCTGCAGCCGAGATCCGCAACCTTCTGACCCGCTCGGGAGCCAACCTCGGAACCACCGGTTCCGTCTCCTATCTTTTCAAGCGGAAGGGGATTCTTTCCTACGATGGAGAGAGCTACACTGAAGATCAGATCATGGAAGCCGCCCTCGACGCCGGCGCCGACGTTATTCAGAACGACGATGGGACCATTGTCGTCTATACCGACCCAGTCGATTTCGAATCGGTGCTCAATGCGATGAATGCTAAAAACTTCGAAACCCTCGGGGCTGAGATTTCCATGGTTCCCGACGCCTATATCGATGTGGATGCCGACACCGGCGGAAAGGTCTTGAAGCTTATCGAGAGGCTCGAGGAAAACGAAGACGTCCAGAACGTCTACCATAACGTGGAGCTTCCGGAAAGCGAAGAATAGAGAATGAGCCGCCCGGCCCAGGCTGCTGATACCGACACTCTCGTCGTCGGCATAGATCCTGGATTGGCCTCCCTAGGCTATGGAGTGATCGCCCTGGGCCGGGGGGGCAAACTTCGGCACATCTGTCACGGCTGCATACGCACATCGCCTTCAGACCCTTCAGAGCTGAGGCTTCAGCAGATCTATACCGGCATTCAGGAAGTCCTTGAATCCTACAAACCCCGGTATGGGGGTATCGAGGATCTTTATTTCTTCAGAAACGTTACATCTGCCCTGCCCGTCGCCGAAGCCAGGGGCATTATCAAGCTTGTCTTCCACCAGAAATCCGTTCCGCTGGCCGAGTTTACCCCCAATGCGATAAAGAAGGCCGTCACCGGAACGGCCAGAGCCGACAAGAACCAGGTTCAGGAAATGGTGCGGATTCTCCTGGGATTGAGCGAGGCGCCCAAGCCCGATCATGCGGCTGACGCCCTCGCAGCGGCGATCTGCAGGGCGCATTTTGAAGGTCCCGCCGGTCTGAGTCAAATCTAGCCGCATTTCGTACTGGCCTTGAAGGCCCCGCAACTGTTATACTCATTTCAATGTTCAATCGAATCATAGGGAAGCTCAGCGGTCGCACTGGGGACTCCCTCTATGTTCTCACCGGCGGAGTTGAATGGGATATCTCGGTGCCGATCCGAAGCCTAGCCCTCTTTGGGCCTGTGGGCGGAGAGGTGGAGGTATTTGTCTGGCTTCAGCACTGGGACGAGGGCATGCGGCTTTTCGGGTTTCCCACCGAAGCCGAGCGAAGCCTCTTTCTCGATCTCACCAAGGTGGAAGGCATTGGACCCAAACAGGCCTTGAAGATTCTATCCGGGATTTCTCCCCAGGATCTCAAGGCCGCCTTGGACGCCGGGGACCTGGGCGCCCTGAAGCGGATTCCGGGGGTGGGGCCCAAGCTGGGCCAAAAAATGGTCCTCGCCCTCAAGGGAAAGCTCGTGGATATCGATGGCTCGAGCGGCGACGGACTTCCGACCTCTCCCTGGGAAGATCTCGTGAGCGCCCTGGCGGATATGGGCTTCGACAGAAGATCAGCCGAGAAGGCCGTTCGCAAAAGGGCTGCCGCGCTTGCTCCCGGTTCGGGTAAGGAAGGAGAGGCCGAGCTCTTCAGGCAAGCCCTTCTGGAGCTCTCCTCGGGAGGGGCCCAATGATTCGCAAGAACGATTCGGTCCGGGAAAACAGCAAGAAAAGCGGCACCATGGACCCCTACTTCGATCCGGGCGAGGACGAGCGGGAGTCCTCCCTCCGTCCCCATGTTCTGTCTGAATTCCAGGGCCAGGCCAGGATCAAGGAAAACCTCTCCATCTTTATCAAGGCAGCCAGGGAGCGTGAAGAAGCCCTGGACCATCTCTTTCTCATGGGTCCGCCCGGATTGGGCAAAACCACCCTGGCCCTGGTTGTGTCCTCCGAGATGGGGGCGGATTTTAAGCCTACCAGCGCCCCTGCCCTGGATAAACCCAAGGATCTCGCGGGAATCCTCACAACCCTTAGGCCGGGATCGGTATTTTTTATCGATGAAATCCACCGCCTCAAGCCGGCGATCGAGGAAATGCTCTATATCGCCATGGAAGACTTCGAACTGGACTGGATCATCGGACAGGGGCCGGCGGCTCGAACCGTCCGTGTCCCGGTTCCGCCCTTCACGCTGATTGGGGCCACCACCAAGGCGGGCATGGTCTCGGCGCCCCTGGCCAGCCGTTTTGGCATATCCCTTCGCTTCGACTACTACAGCCCCGAAGAGCTTGAACTCGTAATCAGGCGATCCGCGGCTATCCTGGGCATAGAAATAAAAAAAGACGCCGTAAGCCGCCTGGCCTCCACCAGCAGAGGAACGCCGCGGATCGCCAACAGGCTTCTGCGCAGAATGCGCGATTTCGCCCAGGTGGCCGGCAAGGATTCGGTCGACATCGAGATTGTCAAGGAAGGGCTCTCCAGGCTGGAAGTGGATCAGCTCGGACTGGAAAAACTGGACAGGGAGATTCTTAAGGCTATTATCCTCAAATACTCCGGCGGGCCAGTAGGCGCCGAAACCCTGGCGATAACCGTGGGGGAGGGTGTGGACAGCCTTGAAGATTATTACGAACCATTTTTAATTCAGGCGGGCTTGATCGCACGGACGCCCCGGGGCAGGGTCGCCACCCCGCAGGCGTATAAGCATCTGGGAATGGAGTACAGCGTTGAGAACGGAAGACTTCAATTTTGATCTGCCTCAGGAGCTGATAGCCCAGCATCCTGCCGAAAAAAGGGGAAGCTCAAGGCTATTAGTGCTGGACCGGGCTACAGGTCGGCGCAGTCATGCCATGATGCGTGATCTTCCCTCCTTTATCGAATCCGGGAGCCTGATGGTCTTCAACGATTCGAAGGTAAGAAAGGCCAGACTCTTCGGCATCGCCGTCGATACCGGGGCTAAGGTGGAGTTTCTTCTACTGCATCCCGCCGAGGAAGCAGACAGGAACGGCAGCGCTTCCTCTTCCGTCTGGACGGCGATGAGCAGCAAGGCGCGAAAACAGAGGGTAGGCAGGCTTTTCATGTTTCCCGAGAAGCTTATGGGGAGAATTACCGCTGTTCTTCCTTCAGGTGAAAAGATCATCGGCTTCGATAGGATATTGGATGATGAATATCTTGATCGAAACGGGCATATACCCCTGCCGCCCTATATCCGCAGGGAGGATGATCAGCAGGATGCCGAGCGCTACCAGACCGTATACGCGAAGGCGATCGGTTCAGCCGCATCGCCAACGGCGGGGCTTCATTTTACCCCGGAACTACTGGCGGAACTGGCAAAGGCCGGGGTGGGCGCCGAATGGCTTACCCTCCATGTGGGACTGGGGACCTTTTTGCCGGTGCGGGTCGATACTATCGAGGAACACCAGATGCACAGGGAGTGGTTTTCAGTTCCTGCGCGCACCGCTGAGGCGGTGAACAGGGCGAAGAGCCAGGGGCGAAAGATCGTCGCCGTTGGGACTACTAGCGCCAGGACCCTGGAATCGGCCTGGACCGATTCAGGACTGCGCCCGGGCACCTCCAGCACCGATATCTTTATCCATCCGGGCCGAGACTTTAAGCTTGTCGATCAGCTTTTCACCAACTTCCACACGCCTAAGTCCACCCTGTTGATGCTCGTTTCGGCCTTTGCGGGCAGGGAGCTGATCCTGGATACCTATAGCGAGGCAATCAGTCTTGGGTATCGATTCTTCAGCTATGGCGACGCCATGCTGATACGCTGAAAAACCAGAATCCTGAGCATGTGGCCGACAGTGTTACTGCTGCCTTATCCGATTTTTAATCCTGTGTAGGCTTCGATCATGGAGAAAACCTCCCGGCGTACCTGGTCGATGGGGTTTCCTGCGTTCACCGTTAGTATATTCCATCCCAGGGCCTTCTTTTCGGCGATGACAGCCTCGTAGGTCAGGCTTACGATCTTCTGCATGTGCAATATTTCATAAATCTCAAGCCTGTTTCTGGAGTTTAGTCTCTCCAGCGAGCGTTCCGGATCGATTTTAAAGAAGATTGTCAGTCCTGGAGGGGGGAATTTGGCATTCAGGTATTCGGGCAGTTCGCTGCCGCAGGTGCTGCCCTGATAGGCGAGGCTGGAGAGGGCATAGCGGTCGCAGACAACGAGCCTGCCGGCTTCCAGGGCTTCCAGGATTCCGCCCTTGCCGTATAAATGCTGGTGACGGTCGCTGGCGAAAAGGTAGGCGACCGTTCCTGGATCGGCGTCCAGCTCGCCCCTGAGGATCTTTCGGATGAGTTGTCCCTCGGGTCTGTCGGTGGGTTCGGCGGTAATCATGGAGGGCAGCCCTTTTTCCTTTAGGGCGGCTTCGATAAACCTCATCTGAGTACTTGTGCCGGAGCCGTCGATTCCTTCGAGAACGACGAAGTTTTTTAGGGTGAAATCGGTGTCCTGGGACTGCATGATGTGTTAGTATATATTGCCTGAGCTTCAATTTCTACGCAGGGATCGGTGAATGGTACGTAAAAGCGCTCGATGGATACTCGCGATTCTCATTGCACTCTCCCTCGCGGGGATACTCAGCCTTTTCGCATTGCCCAGAATGCGCGGACTCGTGGAATCGAAACTCGAATCGGCGGTTACTTCATTCCAGGAAAAACTCTACGAGCAGACAGGCCTCAGCCTCGGCTATTCCTACGCTTCGATAGTCCTGCCTTACAGGGTAACTTTTTACGGCGTGGAGCTGTTTCGGGAGACTCGCTCCGAAAGCACTATTCTCAGGCGCAAGCTGCTCGGCGCATCCGAGATACGGCTCAGGCTCGATCCCTGGGCGGCCATCTTCGGTTCACCCGCCGAGCTTCTCAAGCATGGTGAAATCGGCGACCTCGATGTCGATCTTCAGTTTCCCGAGGATCAGGATACCCTAAAAAGTATAGCCGCTCTTTTTCCCTCCGGCACGGCCGGCGAACTGCCACGTCTCGTGGTGGATATCACTGGGATTTCCCTTTCCCTCACCCAGCCCGATTCGCGCCATTTTTCCGCCTCTCTTTCTTCCCTGCAGCTGTCGACGCTGTCCGGGGCGCCGGAGCTTGTAATTCCCACCTCCCTGTTTTTTATCGCCGATCCCTCGTTGGGCAAGGACGAGCTTTTCATCCAGGCAACCATGTTCAAGTTAAGGTCCGAAGCCGATTTTAGCCGATTCTTAGCCTCCGCCGAGGTAGCCGCCCGTCTGGGCGACATTCAGGTGGGCAGCCAGACCATTAGCCTTGAATCCTCGTCCGCCGAGCTGCTGGGAAGCATGGCCAGCGATGGCTACGAGTTGCGGTTAAGCTACGGATACGAGAGCAAGGAGGTCGCAGCGGAGCTGAAACTGGAAAAGATTGCCCCGTCTGAAGTGGTGGAGCTTGGCGAGGGCTTTTTGAGAGACCTGGCCGGCTTGGTCTACGAAGGAACAGTGCGCGGCAGCTACGGGGAGGGGGTTCTTGGGTACGAGGGAGCGATAAAGGTATGGGGGAGCCAGGGGCAGACGGTAGGGGGCATCGATGTAGGAGGCCTTGAGCTTGAGTTGGCCGGAGCGGGGGACGAGGCCGGGCTGAAAGCGGTTAAGGCAGCGGGGTTCTACAAGGAGCTACGGCTTGGGTACGAAGGGAGCCTGGTGTATCAAAGGCTGGGGGTAGCAGGAGGGCTGCGACTGAGCCGGGGCGGTGAAACGGTACAGGGGAAGGTAGAAGGGTCGGGGGGAAAGTACGGGCTTGAGGTTGAAGACGGGGAGCTGGCG
>JAVEYV010000018.1:0-15864 GCA_034003305.1 Spirochaetia bacterium
ACGGCGCTCGGCAAGGGAGACCGCATTGTCATTCGCTGGAAGTCATTCCTGGATTTTCTTTCGAGAATTCCCGGGGATTTCGAAAAGGCGCTCTACGCCTTTAAACGACTCGCCTTCGGTCTTGCCCTGGATTTCTACCTTTCGGTTCCTGACGATGTCAAAGCCTCATTGGGAGCTGAATTTGATTTTCGCCTGGGGAGATGCAGAAAAGCCCTCGGGGATTACGAAACAGCCTTGCAGCATTTAGAAAGGGCTGCGAAGTTCAAGAAGGACGATGCGCGCTATATGGCGGAACTGGCTGATTGCCAGGCTCTATCCGGAGAACAGAGGATTTCGAAAACCCTCTTCAGGGAGGCCTTTTTTATTGCCCCCGATAAAATCGATCTGGAGCTTTTAGAGTCCGACATGATCAGAAAGCTGATCCAGAAGACAGAAGAGATCCGGGGCGAAACCAAGGCGCTTGCCGAATGGATTCCAGTCTACGGAGAGCTTTTAGGCCTTTTTGGCCTGTCCAGGGAGCTGACCCCTTCCGAGCGCTCACGGCTAACTTCATCCATGTTCCAACTGGAAAACGATATTAGGGAGAATCCATCCCTCGAAGAGAGCCTTAAGCCCAGGCTTTTGAACAGATATTTTTGGCTGCTGCGTCATTACGAAGCCACCAGCGCCGAACAGGCCAAGCTCGACAAGACATTGCAGAAAATCCGGCTGCTCGATGAGAATATCTTCAAGCAGTATGAATCTTAGTGAGGAGAACGCTATGGCAGATACCCAGCTCGTCGATAAAGTACTTAAGATGCTCAATGAGGAAAAATGGACGAGGGCAACGCTTCAAAATTATTCCCTGAGCAGCCTCAAGGAGCTGGACCTTCTGATCGAAGAGGCGGAGGCGGCCTCCCTTCTCGACGAACTTCATGAGATCTGCATCGAACATCTATCTCACACGAAGACAAGCGTAATAGCCCTCTACATTGCCGGAATCGTTTCCCTGCGCAAGCAGCCTTCCGACGAATCCTATCTCAGCCAGCTCATGGACCTCTTTGCCGAAGGCAAGCGGCTCAACATTGTGGAAAATATTTGCCTCCGCATACTCGATTACGGTGAGAATAAAATCGCCTTAAGCCGCCTGGCCGAGTGCTATGAGGGCGAGGATAAGGCAGAACTGCGCTTTGCCGTGTGGGAGCGTCTTGTCAAGATCGACTACGAGGAAGCGGACATCGTCAAGCTCATCGCCGAGCGCAAGGATAAGCAGGGAGAGCGGGAAACGGCGATCGATTACTACAAAAAAGCCCTGCTTCGCTATATCAACAAGGGACTTCCCACCAATGTGCGGGAGCTCTGGCTTAAACTAGTCGATTACTGCCCCGAAGACATCGATTTTTTTCTCCATGTCCAGAAAAAAATCGCCTCCCAGATATCGCCTGATAAGGCTGCCACCCTTCTTATGGATCTGTACAATCATTACAAGGCCAAGAAGGAATGGAGCACTGCCCTGGACATTTTGAAGATCGTCATCGAATACGACGAAAAAAATCCCGCCATGCGCAAGGAGCTCATCGAGAGCTACTCCGGCAAATATGAAGGGCATTCGCGGCTACAGGACTATCTTAAAATGTCCAACATCTCCCAATCATACCGCTCCCTTCACGAGGCTATGGACGATTTTGAAAAGCACATCGTCTTTGATATAGGCAATTTTGTCTTTCACCGAACCTGGAATATCGGACGCATCGCCAGCGTCAAGGGCGACGAGGTCACCATCGATTTTGCCAAATCCCGGGGCCACAAAATGTCGCTTAAAATGGCCATCGACAGCCTCATGCCGCTGGCCAAGGACCACATCTGGGTTCTCAAAGCCATCTGGCCCAAGGAAAAACTCAGGGACAAGGTCAAAACAGATCTCGTTTGGACGCTGAAGACCATAATCAAGAGCTTTAACAACTCCGCTGATTTCAAGCGCATCAAGGCAGAGCTTGTGCCTTCGGTGTTGAGCACCAGCGAGTGGAACGGATGGAGCACCAAGGCCAAGGACAAGCTCAAGACCGACGCATCTTTCGGCAACGCGGAGAACGACATTTCAACCTTCATTGTACGCGACAGGCCCCTTTCTTTTGAAGAAAAGGTATACATCCAGTTTAAGGCCGAAAAAGCTTTCTTCGCCAGAGTGGCGTATTTCCGCGATTATCTGGAGTCCAACGATTTCGAATCGGAGTACTTCACCGAAATGTTCGGATACTTTGCTGGCTTCCTCAAATCCTATCAGAGCGTGGATGAACACGTGATCGCTTCCTACCTCCTGCTTAAGGAGTTCACCGCGAAGAACAAGCGATTCCAGCTTCCCACCACGCTGCAGTTCGTCCAGCTCTTCGCGGAGATTTCAAGCCCCCTGGATATCTACCTCACTATCAAGGACAGCGATCTTCGCAATTCCTACATTCAGCACATAAAGAACTTTATAAGCAACTGGCCGGAACTCTTTATCAAGCTCCTTCCTTTTGCGCGTTCAAAGTGGATGCTCGACGCCCTAAAAAATGCAGGTCATTCGGACAAACTAAAACGCATGGCCATGGATATTGTGGAGAATTACAAGGATTACCGGGAAGCCTTTATCTGGCTGGTCAAGGATCTTCGCGAAGAGCCCTGGTTCGCCGAGCTTGGCATCGTATACGAAAAAATCCTCCTCACCCTCCTCCACATTCTCGATATTACCTACAAGGAAATCGATAATCACAAGAACACGACGGAAAACCGCAAGATCAACAAGCTTGTGGAGAACATCCTCTTCAAGGACAAGGTCCTGGAGACCTTCCTTCTGGATGTGAATATCGAAACCACCGAACGGGTATACGCCCTGCTGATGGATATCAAGGAAGTGGATCCCGCTGTCAAGCTGGCGATTAAGCGAAAGATTTCCGAGAAGTATCCCTCGCTGCGCTTTTTCGGCGAGGAAGAAAAGCTCACCGTTTCCAGGGGCCTTATGGTCACCGCGGCAAAGTATACCGAAAAACAGAAGCTCCTCGAGACAATCATGGAAGTCGATGTGCCCCAGAACCAGAAGGAAATTTCCTACGCCCTTTCGCTGGGAGACCTGCGTGAAAACGCCGAATACAAGGCAGCCAAGGAAAAGCAGGACGAGCTGAACGCCAGAGTCGGCAAGCTCAAGAACGAGCTGGAGCGTGCTCAGATTTTCGATACTTCGACGATCACCACATCCAAGATTTCCTTCGGCACCGTGGTTACGCTGTTGAATGAACTGACCGGAGAAACCGAGCGTTATACGATTCTGGGCCCCTGGGAGTCTGATCCCGCGAAGAACACAATTTCCTACCTCTCGCCCCTGGGCAAAAAATTGTTCTCCCACAAGACAGGCGAACACTTGAGCTTTACAATCCATGACAGGAAGTTCCAATACAGGATCGATTCGATCGAAGCCGCGCAGATCTAATACCGCACAACGTTTTAAAAAGGCCGTCTTAATAGACGGCCTTTTTTTTAGACTCCCTGCAAGTCCTGGAGCTCCTCCGAATCCGGAACAGCTTTTTAATTGTATGATTCAGTACTCGATTCGCCGTATTCCCCCCAGGCGCCCTGCCCAGTAGGCTTCGTCCAAATTCGAAATAATGACACCCCTTCGAGGGCCATCCGAGGCGGCGTGAATAAATGAAGCGGCGCTCAGGGCGATCCCCACATGGAAAGCCCTTCCCGCTTCGGTAAAAATCAGGATGTCCCCAGGCTCGATAAGCGACACTTCGCGACCGAAGCCTGCGAAGCCTTCGCTGGTCCGGGGGAAAGGAGCCCTGGAGGGCAATGCCGCGCCGAGAACAGCCCTCACAAAGCCGGAACAGTCCACCCCATCCCTGCTCTCGCCGCCTAGGCGATAGGGCACAGACTGCCAGCTCAGCGCTTCGGCGATAAGAAGTATGCCCCCCATATGTTCGGGTTCCAGGCTTTTAACCCAGGGTGGTGGAGCGCTTCCCGCTCGCTCCCCCTGGTTGAAGGTCAAATAATGCAGCTGCTCTCCTGTAAAGCCCTTCACTTGGCCCGCGCCTTGGCCCTGGGCGAGCGGAGAGCCGCCGGGGATCAACAGGGTAGCGATGAAGAGAAATAGGGCTGCGGCAGTCTTAGTCCGCGCCTTGAGCATTTTTGGCGCCCTCATAGCGCTCCAGAAAAATCCTTTTGTAGTCGCTGAAGCGGTTGTGAAGAATTGCCAGCCGTATGCCTCTGATCATGTCAGCGAGAAAGTGAAGGTTGTGCTGGGTTGCCAGCATGGAGTAAAGGATTTCTCCATTACGGTACAGATGCCGCAGATAAGCCCGGGAATAATTGGAGCAGACCGGGCAGGAGCATTCAGGGTCTACAGGGGAGAAGTCGTTTTCATAGACGGCCTTTTTTATGCTGATCTGTCCCCGGGAGGTAAAGAGCAGACCGTTGCGGGCGGTACGCGTCGGATATACGCAATCGAATATGTCGATGCCGTTTTCGACTGCTTCAAGGATATAATCCGGTGTCCCTATGCCCATGAGATATCGCGGCTTGTCTGCGGGAAGGAAGCCGGCGCAGTGTTCCAGGTGCTCGATGAAGACATCTTTTGGCTCGCCGACCGAGAGCCCCCCAATGGCAATGCCAGGGAGATCCAGCTCGGCGATCCGCTCGGCGCTCTCCCTGCGCAGATCCTTATAGAAGTTACCCTGCACTATGCCGAAGAGCGAACCCTGATAACCCTTTTCCTCCCTCAGAATCTGCCAGCGGGCCTTAGCCCTCCGCGCCCAGTCGTGGGTGATAAGCATGTACTTTTTTGCCTTTTTTTCATCCTCTCCCCAGGCCGAGCATACGTCCAGCTGCATCTGGATGTCGGAATTGAAGGCTTCCTGAATATCCACCACATCCTCGGGCTGCAAAAAATGTTCGGAGCCGTCGATGTGAGATCGGAACTTGAAGCCTTCGGGGCTGATTTTTCGAAGCTTAGAAAGGGAAAATATTTGGAAGCCGCCGGAATCGGTGAGAAAATTCCCCCTCCAGCCCGAAAAGCCGTGCAGTCCCCCCGCCCTGCGAATCAGCTCGTGTCCGGGTCGCAGATAGAGATGATAGGTGTTGGCAAGCACTACCTGAAAGCCCATGGACTGCAGGTCTTCGTACCGGGCCGCCTTGACCGTGGCATTGGTTCCAACAGGCATAAATGCAGGGGTCGCAACCTGGCCGTGGGGAAGTACAAGACGCCCAGTCCTGGCCCGGGAGCCTGAGTCCCTGTGCTCCTGAATAAATAGTGCCGAATTGCTCATCAGTACTCCTTTGCAATGTCGAAGGACAGGCTAGCTTCGAGCCCGTAAAAAACCCAGGGCTGCGATAAGGGAAAAAACAAGGCTTATTGTCCAAATTCCGATTTCCGGGGAAACCCAGCCGGTCTTGGAAGCCAGCGATCCCAGCATCTGGGCGACATAATATACCGTGGCGGCGGAAAGGCTGAACAGGAGGCTCATGAGCAGAGAGTTTTTCCTAAACAGTCCCGCGAAGCTCAGGGAGAGTCCATAGACGATGAGTGGAGTGAGCAGGAAGGAGTAACGTTTATGCAGCTCCGTCCTCGCCTCCACCGTCGGCAGGCCGGAAGCTTCCAACGATTTGATGTACGTTGAAAGTTCGGAGCCTTTCATATGTTCGGGCTTTTCGCGAATCAGCCCAAAGTCTGCAGGCTCAGCCTTCAGCAACGGATTTGTGTACCTGCTCTCCTGGCTCACAGTCCATCTGCCTTCTTTATCCGTGGAATATACCTTTGCCTTGGTAAAAAACCATCCCTCCTGCCTCCATTGGGCACTGGGGGCGGTAAGCCTGAACCAGGGCAGCCCCTCCTTGTCTCTTCCAACGATATCGACATCCAAGAGCTGCTGGGCGTTCGGATCGAAGCGCCCGACCTTGTAAACCATGGCCCCTGCATCGTCCATTATGGTGATGTTGGAAGACAGAAGGCTCCTGCCGGCTTGGGTGGTCAGCTCAGAGTAGAGCCTGTCCTTGGCAAGCAGCGCTGGAATGGCGATTTGATCCTTGGCGAAAAAGACCGAGACCGACAGAAACAGGGAAAAGAACAAGACCGAACGACTCAGGCTGTGAACGCTTATGCCAGATCCCCAGATAACCATCAGTTCACCATCGGCGTGCATTTCGGCCAGGCAGAGAGTGATCGCGAAGAGATAGGCAACGGGAAGCAGTTCGACCGCATAGCTTGGAAGCCCCGACAGGAGCCAGCGGAGAATGCCGGCGAAGGATGCTTCCGCCGCCGATAGTCGCCAGATGGAGGTAAAGAGGTCAGCCAGGAGAAGCAAGCCTACGAGAAAGGCCTCGGCTCCCAGAAGGCGGAATAATACGCTCCGCAGCAGATGCCTTCGCAGCAGCCGCGGCGAAGAAGTCTTCCAGAGTCTGCCGATTGTCTGTTCCGCTTCTCCCCGGCTCATAATATTCTTCTGCTCCCCCGCTTGCGAAGCAGCCATAGCAGAATAGCCATGCAGCATACCAGGGCATTGGGCGCCCACATGGCGACGGCAGGGGATAGTTCGCTCTTCAATCCCAGCGTCTGGCCGGCGAAAAGCAAGCCCCAATAAAGCGTGGACAGAAGAAGCGCTATGCCAAAGCCCGCTGTCCTCCCTGAACGCTTCGTACCCAGGCCCAGGGGGAAGGCAAGCAAGGAAAAGAAAAAGCCTGCAGCGGGAATTGCGAATTTTTTGCTGTATTCCAATTCGTAGAGCTGCAAGGAACGATCGGTAGGCCGAAGGGTGGAAGACTGGTTCATGGAGGCCAGGCTTCGAGCTAGTTTTTTTTCAGAAACCTTGCTGCTTTGCGCTTCCTCATCCCGGGCAGGAGGCGTTGAACTTTCGCTGCGGTACTGATAGAGAAGTTCGCTTCTTGCCGCCGATCTCTGCCGCTGGGCTTCGTCGATTCTGCGCATCAGGCTTTCGCGTTTTCTTTCTATGGCAATGGAAAGCTCTCTCGTGCTCATTTCGTAGGGGCCCGAACTCGAATACCCCACCATAGGCTCGCGCAGGGTAAAGCGATACAGGAGCGTCTCAGCCTTGGAGATGATAAACCCCTCCTCTTCCCCGCCCTTGATCCTGTGTTCCAGGATATCGCTCATGGAAATTACGGCACCGCTGTTCTGGTCATCGATGGAGAGGCTCGCCCTGGCCGCAGAAATAAATGATTGATCCGAGCCTTTGGCCTCTTCAAAAAGGAGAATATCTCCGACCTCTTCACCCCTTTTTCCCCCGGTGACTACGACAAGATCCTTGTAACGCTTAATGGAATAGGGAGCCAGCTCGATGGAGGCCGAAGCCTGAACCAGGTCGGCGTACACCTTTTTAAAGCTCCTGGCTCCCCGGGGGAGAAAGTAATCGTTGGCCGCGAAGGAGAGAAGGGAAACTACAAGGCCGAGGATTAAAAAGGGCGCGTAAAGGGTTTTAGGCGATATGCCCAGGGATGAAAAAGCGAGAATTTCGTTGTCGGTATTAAGCCGCGCAGAGGTCATGAGGGCGCCTGCAAGGGCCGAGAAGGGAAATGCTATGGCCACTACCGAGGGCAGCGAATAGAACAAAAGAAGCAGGGTCTGGGCCAGGGGCGCATTTTTTGCGAGTATATCCTCGGCCAGGAGCAGGATCTGATTGACAAAAAAAACAACAAAAAAGAAGAGGAAGGAAATTCCCAGCGAAAGAAGGAATTCCCCGGTTATATAGCGAAGGATGGTGCGAGGAATCCCATGGCTGCCAGCAGTAACTTTTTTGGATGCCATGGAGGAACTCCTTTCTATATTCCTGTCGACCCGAATCCGCCCTCGCCTCTAGCGCTGTCAGTTATGGTTTCTACCGGTTCGAAGGCTCCGCGGATGCAGGGACTGACCACCAGCTGGGCGATTCTGTCTCCGTTTTCGATGCAAACCGCCTCGGAGCCGAGATTGATCAGTATGACCTTGATCTCGCCCCGGTAGTCAGAATCTATTGTGCCAGGACTGTTGAGGCAGGTCAAACCCTTTTCCAGGGCAAGACCGGAGCGAGGTCTGACCTGGGCTTCGTATCCTTCAGGCAGCTCCAGGCGCAGCCCGGTGGGGACTGCCCGCCGTTCCATGGGCTGCAGCCATACTGCCGTTTCAAGGCAAGCCCTAAGATCGGCGCCCGCCGAGCCTGAAGTCTTGTACTCCGGCAGGCGGGCGCCATCATCGAGCAAAGTCGGTATCTTGGCGGTCATTAACGTCTTCGGAAAGAGTCTCTGCGATCGTCAGACCGCCTTGGATCCCTGTCGCGGGGAGCTCTGTCCCTTGGCCGATCGTCCCGGCTCGAGGGGGGCAGCTGTCCGTTTTCGTCCAGGGCTGCCAGCATGGCTAGGTTAAGCCTGCCCATGTGGTCGATCTCCATGAGCTTGACCTTTACCACATCCCCTTCTTTTACCACATCGGTAACGCGCTCCACTCTTTCCTTGGAGAGCTTGGAAATGTGGACCAGGCCTTCCTTGCCGGGCATGATCTCCACGAAGGCGCCGAACTCCATGATGCGCTTCACCGCTCCCTCGTAGATCTTGCCCACCTCGGGCTCCTCAACAAGGCTCAATACCGCATCCCTAGCGTCGTAGGCCGATTTCTGGTTCTTGCCGTAGATGGTGACGTTGCCTTCTTCGTCCACGTTGATCTGGACGTCGAATTTTTCGCACATTCCCTTTATGTTCTTGCCCGCGGGCCCGATCACCGCGCCGATCTTCTCCTGATCCACCCTGGCGGTTACAACCTTGGGGGCATACTCGGAGATATCGCCGGCCGGAACGGCCATGGTGCTTTCCATTATGCCGAGAATGTGGAGCCTTCCCCTTCTGGCCTGTTCCAGGGCTTTGGCCAGGATCTCGGTGCTCACGCTGGAAATTTTAATGTCCATCTGGAAGCCCGTGATGCCGTCCTTGGTGCCGGCGACCTTGAAGTCCATGTCACCCAGGTGGTCTTCATCGCCCAGGATATCCGAGAGTACAGCGAAACGCTTCTCGTCGGTGATGAGGCCCATGGCGATGCCAGCGACGGGCTTTTTCATGGGAACGCCGGCCTGCATGAGGGAAAGGGAAGATGCGCAGATCGTGGCCATGGAGGAGGAGCCGTTGGACTCCAGAACCTCGGATACTACCCTGATGGTGTATGGAAATTTTTCCTTGGGCGGGAGCATGGACTCTATGGAACGGCGGGCCAGGCTTCCATGCCCGATCTCCCGGCGGCCGGTGCCCAGGCGCCCCACTTCGCCCACCGAATAGGGGGGGAAATTGTAGTGGAGCATAAAGCGTTCCCTACGGTCGCCTTCGATGTCGTCGAATATCTGCTCGTCGAATACGGTGCCCAGGGTGGTTATGGCCAAGGCCTGGGTCTCGCCTCTGGTAAAGAGGGCGGAACCATGGGTTCTGGGCAGAAGGCCTACTTCACAGGTGATGGGTCTGATGTCCTCAAGCCCGCGGCCGTCGACTCTCATGCCCTTGTCAAGGATTCCGTCCCTTAAAATGTGGTACTGGAGATCCTCCATGAGAGCGGAGAAGAGCCGTTTCTGGGTTTCATCGCCAAGCTGCTCGGCGTAGGCGGCCTCAGTCTCAGTAACAGCAGCCCTGACAGCCTGTCCTCGTTCCTGCTTGACCTTGGTGAAGAGAGCCTTGGAAAGGCGCTCGAAGGCAAAGGCCCTGATCGCCTCGGCGTTCTCCAGCGTGGCCTTCAAGGGGGCCAGGGGCAGCTTTTCCTTGCCCGCCAGGCTCCGCAATTCCTCGATGGCCGCGCAGATTGCCGCAATGGGCTCGCGCGCGCACTCGATGGCGCCGATCATCTCGGCTTCGGTCACTTCCTTGGAACCGCCCTCCACCATGGTAATGCCGGCTTTGGTTCCAGCCACCAGGATTTCCAGGCTTGCCGTCGCGCACTGCTCATAGGTGGGATTGACCAGATACTTGCCCTCCACCAGGGCTACCCGTACCGCGGCGATGGGACCGGCGAAGGGAACGTCGGAAATATGGACCGCCGCGCTGGCGGCATTCACCGCGATAATGTCGGGGGGGTTCACCTGGTCGGTGGAAATGACGGTGGGGACGACTTGAATCTCCCGGCCGAAAGACTTGTCGAAGAGGGGGCGCATGGGCCTGTCGATGATCCTGGAAACAAGGATTTCCTTGTCCTTGGGTCTGGTCTCCCTCTTTATGAATCCGCCGGGTATCTTGCCCGCGGCATAGTATTTCTCATTGTACTCTACGGTGAGGGGGACAAAGTCCAGTCCCTCGGTAACCTTGTCTGAGCAACAGGCGGTGGCGATGATCGCCGAGCCGCCGTAGGTGGCGAATACAGATCCGCCGGCCTGCTTGGCCATGCGCCCGGTTTCGAGCACCAGGGTCTCTGCGCCCACTTTACAACTAACTGAATGTACCATTGTTATTCCTTGTTTTCTTGTTCCGGCCGCATGTCCCTCACTCCCGGTATGGAAGCTGGGCAAACGCTCGCCGGCAAACGGGAAAAGGCCCGTGCGCGCACTGCGTCCGGGCCTTGTTCACGTACTGCGTGGTTCATCACTTCCTGATCTGAAGTTTTTCGACCAGGGCTCTGTATCCTTCCAGGTCTGTTCTCTGCAGATATTTGAGAAGTTTTCTCCGCTGTCCTACCATCTTTAAAAGGCCTCTGCGGGAATTGGTGTCCTTCTTGTTAACCTTGGCGTGCTCAGTCAGATCGAGGATTCTCCTGGTCAGCAGGGCAACCTGCGTCTCTATTGCCCCGGTGTTCTTCTCGTTCTTGCCGTATTCGAGCACGATCTGGGCCTTGTCCTCTTTGGTCAATGCCATCTTCTTATTTCTCCTTACACTCTCGTGATACCATGGTTATGATGGTGGCGCGTCCTGATCTACGGCCAGCCTTTTCTTCAATCCTCAGTTGCCCCTTTTCAATGCAGGCTTCCAGGCATTGTATACCCTTGCCCGAGTCCTGGCAAAGCTCATAGCGTCCGTCTGGAGGAAGCAATGTTCCCTGCCTGGGATGGAACAGAAGGCTCCCCTTCCCTTCGCCTGTCCTGCCCGCGCCTTCCTCTGGGCCTTGGGCTTCGCCTTCGGCATCATACTCTATTTCGTACGGCCGACCCAGCATTTCGGAGGCTTCGTTCAGCCTGCCTTCCAGGATAGCGTTGCGGATCCTGGTGGAACTTACGGCGTGACCCGAATAAAGGACCGGTTCGGCGACCAGTGCTTCGATCCCCAGCTTCCCGCATAGTTCCACAAGCGCCGCCGCGTTCGTGTCCATCTTGTGACCGCATTTAAAGTTTGGCCCGACAGTGAGAAAGCTCACCCCCGCCTTTTTTAACAGCCCTAAGAAATCCGCGCCTGAAAGTGTACCGAAATCCGCGGAAAAGTCAATCAGTACGCAGGTATCCAAGCCTTCAGACTCAAGGACCTCGAGCTTTTTTTCAAGACTGAATATGTTACCCTTAAATGAATTTGGCCTAAGAATCCGTTTGGGGTTTTCCCGAAAGGTGACGACACAGCTCTCCATCGAAGGAGCCTTGGCCTTGACCAGGTCTAAAAGATGTCTATGGCCGCGGTGGACTCCGTCGAAAACACCGACCGAAGCCGCAATAGGCCGGTCTGGCGATGCCGAAATTGGCCGCCCCGGCGATACGGCTAAAGGCCGGCCCGGCTTTGCGAGGACAAATTCCTCCCAGCTGAGAATCCTCACCTTAGCTGCCCTCCCCCGAGCGGCACAGAACGGGGCCGTAACTCAGCCTGCCCTGGGAGTTGCGCACAATACCCTGCAGGAGAGAATCCGAACTGAAGACCGCCAGATCCCTGTCCTTATCAGACGAAGAACCAAATTCCGCTAAAAGCGAGGTTTGCCCGTTGCAAAACAGCGGCACCTGCCCTTCGGAAAGTCGCAAGACCTCGAGGCCGAGCGCCGAGGCCATATCGGGTTCGATCCGCTGGAGTTCCATAGACTGATCGCCGCGGATCTGCTCGATGGAAAAAGGACCGACACTGGTTCTGCGCAGTACGCTCACATGGGCGCAGGTTCCGCAGGCCTGGGCTATGTCCCTGGCGAGGGCGCGGATATAGGTGCCCGAGGAGCAGTGAATCCTGAATTCCCCTTTTCCGCTTTCCGCATCGTAGTGTTTAAGCTCCAGAGAATAGATGGTAACGCCCCGGGCTTTAAGCTCGAATTCCACACCCCGCAGCGCCAGGTCGGAGGCCCGCTGTCCCTTGACATGGAGGGCTGAATACCGCGGCGGCATCTGTTCGATCAAGCCGGTAAACCGGGCAAGAGAGTTTTTAACGACAGCCTCGGCGGGAATTGGCCCCCGTGAATCTTCGGTTCCCACAGGGTCGAGGGTGTCGGTGCCGACGCCGAACTGAAACGTTGCCTCGTATACCTTGTCGAGTCCTAAAAACCAGGAAGCCAGTCTGCTGTAGGAGCCCACGAGAACGATCAGGAGGCCTGTGGCAAAGGAGTCGAGGGTGCCTGAGTGGCCTACCTTGGAGTCGGGATATGCTTTTCGAATAGCCTTCAGTGCTGCGAACGAGGTAACGTGCGCCGGCTTGTCAAAGAGAAGATAGCCTACTGCGCTCATTGCCCGAGCAAATCCTTGATTTTGCCCACCATCTCGAAGCCTTCTTTTATTCCCAGGTCGGGAATAAAGTGAAGTATGGGGGTAAGTCTCAGCCGCACCTTTCTGCCGATCCGGGATTGGATGAAGCCCGCGGCGCTCTCAAGCCCCTGAACGGCGGAGTCCAGGGCGGACTTTTCGTCATCCAGGCAGCTTACCCATACCTTGGCATGGGAGCCGTCCCTGTTGGCTTCCACCCTGGATATTGATATGAGACTTCCCACCCGGGGATCCTTAATTTCGCCTGAGAGAATGAGGGCGGAAATCTCCTCCCTCAATAACTCTTCCAGCCTTTTACGCCTTATCTGATCCATTGTCCTCAGGCTTCCCCAGGGTTCTGGCTACCTCTACGGTTTCGTAGATTTCCAGCATGTCCCCTTCTTTGAGATCGTTGCAGTTTTCGATGCCGATGCCGCACTCGTACCCGGCTACCACTTCCCTGGCATCGTCCTTGAAACGTTTGAGGGAGCTTATCTTTCCCTGGAATATCTCGATTTCTTCCCGGATCACCCGCACCTGGCAGTGTCTGCGCACCGCGCCTTCGAGCATGTAACAGCCGGCCACGATACCTACCTTGGGCACCCGGAAGATAGTGCGAACCTCGGCCTTGCCGATTTCCTGTTCCTTGAGCTCCGGCGAGAGAAGGCCTTCCATGGCCTTTTGTATGTCTTCCTGGGCACGATAGATAATATTGTACTTTCGGATGTCTACTTTTTCTCTATCAGCCAGCATCTTGGCAGAGGTGATCGGGCGCACGTTGAAGCCGATGATGATTGCGTCCGAGGCCGATGCCATCATGACGTCGTCGTCGGATATGGCTCCCGCGGCTGCGCGGATGACATTGAGGCGGATTTCCTTGGTGGAGAGTTTTTCCAGCATGCCCTTGAGCGCTTCGACCGAGCCCTGGACGTCTCCCTTTATGATAACCTTGAGTTCCTGCACCTCGCCGGCGGAGATCGTCTCGTAGAGGTTGTCCAGGGTGACCTTCTTGACGTTTTTGCCTTCCTCGTACTTTTTGAGCTCCTGCCGCTTATCCGATATCGCCCGGGCGTATTTTTCCTCGTCCACGACCTCGAAGGGGTCGCCGGCGTTGGGAAGCCCCTCGAAACCGAGGACCTCCACGGGTGTGGAGGGACCAGCCTCCTCTACCCTGTTGCCCTTGTCGTCGAACATGGCCCTTACTCTTCCGGGAAAGATGCCGGCAACAAAGGAGTCGCCGATTCTCAGGGTGCCCCTGTCGACAATGATGGTGGCCACAATGCCCCGGCCCTGGTCGATGCGGGACTCGATGATCTTGGCCTCGGCCAGGCATTTGTAGCTGGCCTGGAGTTCGAGAATTTCGGCCTGGAGAAGAATCGCGTCCAGCAGTTCTGGAATGCCCTTCTTCTGAAGCGCGGAGACTTCGCAGAACTGGGTCGTGCCGCCCCACTCCTCGGGGATGAGGGCGAGTTCCGACAGCTGAGTCTTGACCCTGTCGGGATTGGACTCGGGCAAATCGATCTTGTTCACCGCCACGATGATGGGAACCTCGGCTGCCTTGGCATGGTCGATGGCTTCCCTGGTCTGGGGCATGACGCCTTCAACGGCGCTCACCACCAGGATAACGATGTCGGTTACCTGGGAACCCCTGGCGCGCATCTTGGTAAAGGCCGCATGGCCCGGGGTATCGAGGAAGGTTACCTTGCCCCTACCCGTTTCGACCTGATAGGCGCCGATGTGCTGGGTGATGCCGCCGTATTCGCTGGAAACGACGTCGGTCTTGCGTATGGCGTCCAAAAGCTTGGTCTTTCCGTGGTCGACATGGCCCATGACCGTGACTATCGGTGCCCTGGGTCTCAGGTCGTCAGGGTTTTCCGCGGCTCTTTCGATGACCGTTTCGTCGTAGAGGCTGACGATTTTCACCTCGCAGCCGTATTCGCTGGCAAGAATCGTCGCCGTTTCGGCATCGATCTTCTGGTTGATCGTGGCCATGACGCCCAGACCCATCAGTTTAGCGATAAGCTCGGCCGGCTTGATGTTCATCTTCTTGGCCAGGTCGCTGACCGAAATGTTTTCCATTATGTCGATGGACTTGGGTATGGCTATGGCCCTGGCTTCGGCTTTTTTCTTTAGCTGAAGCTCCTTCTCGAGCTCCATATCCTCTCTGCGTACAAAAACGCCCTTTTTACGTGGACTCTGCTTGCGTTGTCCGGTTCTTCCGGTGTCCATCGGCGCGGGACCGCTCTGGGGTCCTCGTGCTCCGTAGCCTCCCGGACGCGGTCCGCCGGAGAGGTTGCCCGCCCTTCCGCCGGGTCGGCCCTGAGAAGGATATCCGGGTCGGTATCCACCGGGTGCGCCCGGACCCTGAGGTCGTGGTCCACGGGGGAAGCCGCCGGGCTGGCCGGGGGTATAGGGGCGCGAACCCTGGTAGCCGCTGCCCTGAGGTGGTCCCTGATAGGGGCGCGAGCCCTGGTAGCCGCTACCCTGGGGTGGTCCCTGATAGGGGCGCGAACCCTGGTAGCCGCTGCCCTGGGGAGGTCCCTGATATGGGCGTGAACCCTGGTAGCCGCCGCCCTGGGGCTGATACGGCCGCTGGCCCTGATAGCCGCCTGAACCCTGGTACCCCTGGGGTCGCGGTCTGTTCGGATCGTAGGGCTGAGACGGAGGCCTATAGCCGCCGGCCCCGCCCGAGTTGCCCTGGTAGCCGCCTGGGCTGCCCTGGCTTCCTTGGCCTCCTTGGCCTCCCTGACTCCCCTGGTAGCCGCCCCGGTAAGAGCCTGAGCCGCCCTGATAATTCGAACCTTGATAGTTTGAACCCTGATAGTTGGAGCCTTGGTAGGTGGAACGGCCCTGAGAGGGCTGTCCCCGGGGAGCGTCGCCTCTGCCGCGGTTGGCGGGGTAGCCGCCTACAGTTCCCGCAGCGCCGTAAGGCCTTTCAAGTCCAGCCTGAAAATTATTTTTCTGTTGCCCCGAAGCTGTCCCAGCGGGCTTTACGTCCCTGGGGCGATCCTTTTTCACCGCCGGTTCAGGGGCAGGCTTTACCGCTTCGGGAGTCGGAATATCCTTGGAGGCCTCAGTTTTTGGGACGCTCGCAGCGACTTCCGGCGCCGATACGGTTTCGGGACCGCTCTCCTGCTTGGGCGCTGCAGACTCCTGGCCTTGCTGAGGAGAAGGGCTGACGGAAGGCTTGCTCTCCTCCGGACGCGTTGACTGCAGGACCTGGGGTGAGCCCTCGTTCTCCGGCGGAAGCTCTGAAGGTTCC
>JAVEYV010000019.1:0-15847 GCA_034003305.1 Spirochaetia bacterium
GTAGCCGAGCTTTCGCTTAGGGATCAATGGACTGGCGACTATTTCAGAACAGATAATTTTCCCGTTGTAGGTACCCCAGGAGACCCTCTTTTAGTCGAAAACTTTTTCTTTACCAAGGCGGCGGTTTTTTATGAAAATCCGAGGTTTTTCTTTTTATTCGGACGCGAAAAACCCGACTACAATGGAATTCTCCTGACAGGACTCCTCCCAGGAACTCGACTGCCCTATCTTGATACTCTTCGCGCTCAGGGCAAGATTGGCCGGCTCACCATAGACTGGATGGTTGCGAGCATTCCTTCTATTCAGTCCTGGGAAACCCAATCGGGTACTCTACCCGACTTCGACGTCGACCCCAACGAAGGGGTTAATCCTGCCGGTTCCTTGTTTTACGGGTGGGAATCTTCTCCGTATTCGGATAACCCCGCGTCGACAATGATTCTTGAAGGCATGAATCGCCTAACCTGGGATCTTGGTTCCGTAAAAATTGGAGTCACCGATCACGCGATGATGGCGAGAAGACAGAACAGGTTTTATGTCACGGACTTTATTCCCGTCATTTCCCGACATCAGGCTGCGATTTCGCAGACAAACAATTCCATGGTCCTTGATGTATCCTGGCGCCCTTTACAGGAGCTTGTTTTCGCAGCTCAGGCCGGCTTCGACGATTTCAACGCCAACGCAATCGGGGTTTCCGATACGGGATCGCCCACCATAGACGCGTACGTCGCGGGTATCGAATACCGGGCGAACACAGGGTTCGGTAATATCAGCGTGGACGCCGAAGCTGGATTTACTCACTGGTTGTGGGGCAACTACGACGGTTCCGAGATATGGCCTAACGACGTTAATCCTTTTCTGCGCTTCCAGTATCGATATCTGGCGGACGCGGGAGCACTATTGCTGCCTTTGACTAGTCCTTACGGACCCGGAGCCCTATGGTTGGACGCTTCGGCGAAAATCCATCTCGACCGCTGGAATCTTGATACCGCTCTTTGTTTCGGCTATCTGTCAAAAAATAGCGACGCGAATCTGATCAATACGCCTTTGATCAATAATACTGTCACCGCGGCGGCGGCTAAAACCAGATTCATTACGCTCGCGCTCTCATTAACCTGGAAGCAAAAAGTCCTTGCGGGAAGCAGTTGGGAAATTGCCATAAGGCCGGAACTTCTCTATCTCGACGGTAATATATGGTATGAATTTCGTCTAAGCACAGCTTTTAGAATGAGGTAGTGGCAACAGGATGATCCCGTATTTGCTCGCATTTATAGCCCCTATAGCGCTTTCGCCCCTTCGAAAAAAGAACAGCACTGCCTACGTGTTCTTGGTTGCCGGACTTTGGGCAGTATTTGCCGGCATTCGCGGAGAGATCGGGGGCACGGATTACTACATCTACAGGGAGGTATACCTATATCCTACAGAATTTATTTCCAGACTTTATACATATGAATATCTTTTTATCGCTGTAATTCGATTATGCCAGGCGCTAGGAATTTCCTACAACGGATTTTTATTGATTGTCGCGATTTTTGGAATATTACCATCAGTGTATGTTATTAATAAGCGAAGCGGATTGGTCGAGCTAGCTCTCTTTGTCTATGCCATAGAATTCATGCTGCCCTATAGTTTTATTTTTCTTCGACAAGGTGTCGCTTTAGGCCTGGCGTTTTTGGCGCTCGACGCTCTGATGGACGATAGGAAAATCCTCGCTCTCTTGATTACGATAGTCGCCGCTTATTTTCACTATTCGGCGTGGATTTTTTTTCCGTTCATACTACTGAGTCGTACAATCAAACCGAGTATTCGAAGCGGAATTTATTGGGCGCTTGCGCTCGTTGGCTTATCTCTTATTTTTATATCATATTTAGAATTCGGCAAATCATTCGCTAAAGGTTTCGTAAATAAGCTTTTAGGGCATTTGATCGGTGGAGGAATGACAATAAATCCCCTGAATTTTATTGAAATTTACTTGATTTTCATTGTATTGAACAGAAAATTAAAGAATGGTCATCCGGCATTATGGAACTCCTTTGATTTAGTGCTTTTATTTTTTATGTTCGGTACGATAGAAGCGATATTCATACGATTCGCAGTCTATTTCAAGATGGGAACTCTGATTTTACTGTCCAGGGCTGTTGATAAAGAGCGATGGATTCAAGTCGAGCATAATGATAGACGCGGTCCTGCCCTATTTCTCGATCGGCTAGGATCTATATCAATCCGCGGCAGGACGATGCAAAATATAATAAATATGCTATTTGACGCGAGAATTCTGCAAGTCGGCGTTTTCTGCTACTACCTCGCGAAGATTGTCCGATGGCTGTTGCTCAATGTAAACGATGTAGCCATATTCCTGCCGTATAGAACGATATTATAAGGCTATTACAAAGTATGAGAGTACTTATCATTTCATATTATTTTCCTCCTTATATGAACGTTGGCGGTTTTCGTCCCATGTCATGGGCGCGACGACTCTATGACAGGGGACATGATGTGACGGTCATCCACGGAGATGGGCAGGAAGCTGATTCCTGCGCCTACTTTTTTGAAAGTCTTGATCGCCCTATAAAAATTATTAAAGTGCACAATCCGATGCTTCGGGAGCCTGTGCAAGAAAATTTTAACGGAACGAATAAGGCATCGCCTAAGCCAACCATAGTGGATACCATGAAAGAGAGCATAAAATCTTGGTTGCCTATGGTAGACAGTTACTTTATATGGGTAAAGCAGGCTGTTACAGCCGCGCGCGGAGAGATAAAAGACAGCGGTAATTTCGATGCAGTGATTTCTACATCCTTTCCCCTCTCGACTCACGAGGTGGCAAGAGCTTTAAAAAAAAAATTCAAGTGCAAATGGATAGCCGATTTCAGAGATTTTTATGGACAATTTGAATCAAATGCAATCGATAGAAATTCTCCGAGGGGTCGTTTTTTGGCCAAACGCTTTGCTTCCTACGGCAAGGAAATCGATTTAGCGGTCACCGTATCCGAAAAATTAAAAGGGTTGGTGGACCAAGCCCTTACTATCGATACAACGATGATTCTTTACAATGGATACTTTAAAGAACACCTTCCCGTGCTTGCCAATATAAAACCTGAATGGAGAATTCTGTATACCGGTTCCTATAATGAAACTGAGTTCACAGTGGCTCCTCTTGTGGAGGCTCTGGTACAATGGCTCGAAAGCGGCCGTAAAAAACCGGAGGTGGCTTTTACCGGCAGCCCCGTTTCTTCGGTTGTCAAGGCTTTTGAAAGTATCGGAATGAAAGTCAAATTCTTAGGAAGGCTCGACAACCGGACGGTGCTGGAAATGCAGGCGAGATCGCAATTTTTGCTATTATGTGACGCTATGAGCGGTCCCGGCGCTTTATTGACGAAAACCTTCGAGTATCTCGCTGTAAGAAGGCCGATTATCGCAATTTCCCGCAAAACTTCGGATCTACGCTCTAGCCTGTTTTCCAAACCAGCGCCGGGGTATTGCCTTAGCATGGATTCGGTAAAAATTCTGGAATTTTTAGGATATTGGGAATCGCGTAATCCCGATGACGAGAGTACAGCGTTCTATCTGCCTGAAACGATAAGCCAGTATTCAAGAGAACAACAAGCCGACAGATTGGTGGACTATCTAGAGTCGATAGATACGCAAGGTAGTATTCGTGCCGATAAGGATAATCAGTGAGCGGATTTTGTGGAATAGTATCGCCTGAGAGGCGCAATAAAATACCCCCACGACTTCTAGTGCCGGGATCTTGTGCTGTCAATGTAAGTAACTGTCTGCATATAAAAAACGCGTTTATTGGAAAATTCGAAGAAGATAAATGTTTTTCAACCTATAACAGCGCCGACAAATCAATTTTCGTCTGTCTTGATGGAGTGACGCTCAACGCGAAAGCGCTGAAGCGATCCTTTGCAGCACCGGATTTAGGTAGTGTCATTGCTTCAATTGCGGCAGAAAATATACAAACCTTTCCTTCTCTCCTGCATGGTGGATTCGCTGGATTCGTCTGGGACGAATCGATAGATACTGGCACCCTGTTTACCAATCATTTTGGTACGAGGTTCTTGTATTACTATTACGCTGAGCGCCTAGGCACGACATTTTTTGCTTCTTCCCTTTCCGATATGGCGATCATGCTACGGTTTGCCCAAATTGAACCTAGCCTGGATACAACCGCTGCCTATAGTATTCTAAGTTTCGGTTACATGTTTGACGATCGAACATTGATAGAAGGTGTTAGGAAACTCGAGGCCGGTCATAGTCTTATTGTCAAGCCGGGGAAAAAGCCCGAATCACATCGATATTTTACCTACGATAACGAGACTATCCATACGGATTCGTTAGACGATCTCATAGACGGTTTCTATGAGCGAATGGCTTATGCCGTTCGCCAGGGTTTCGAAAAAGATCTGGAATATGGATATCAGCATGTATCGCTGCTTTCCGGCGGACTTGATTCGCGCATGGTATTGTTCTTTGCGAAAAAGTTAGGATATGAGAATATCCTTACACTTACCTTCGGACAATCCGGATGCGCCGATGAGCGTATCGCTTCTTCAATATCCCACGATCTCGGTTGCGACCATCTGTTTAGGCACCTTGATGGTGGAGGTTTTTTATCCAGATCCATTGATGACTGTGTTAAAGCCAACGATGGCATGATCATCTACGCCGGTTCGGCCCATGCGTTGAGCAGCTATCAAATGCTAGACTGGAAAAGATTTGGCCTACTGCATAACGGAAACCTCGCCGACGCGAGTCAGGGCGATTATGTTGAAACGGAGACCCACATCCGGCCTTCTGCCGAGGAATGGGCGTACTCAAAGCGTTTTCTGCCCCGAATCGAAGAAGCCGTCAACGATGCTCTTTCCCGGTATCCCAACCATGAGGCTTTCGCCATCGCCACCAGAGGGTCCAACGCAATCGTCAACGGGAGCCTTTCGGCACAGGGCTTCACGGAAACGGACGAGCCTTTTCTTCATCCCGATCTCGCTGGCTGGGCTGCCGGCATTCCTCCAAAGTTTAAAAAAGGAGAGTATTTGTTTTTATCGATGATAGAAAAATATTTTCCTGAGGCGACTCGCTATATTTGGCAGAAATGGCGACTTAGGCCTACGCTCATTAATAAACGGCGCATGGATTCCCCGGCATTTCGGTTTATCCACCGGGGAAGAAAAGCCATTGGTTACGCTGTGGACGGCGCTCTGCGAAAACCGAGTCATTGGGATATGAATCCGCTGGATCGCTGGTACGAAAGCAATAACGATCTCAGAGATGAGTTTTTAAAACGCCGGGAATCGATGGGCGATCTGCTCTCTTATTATCCCGAGCTAGCCGAAGATTGCACTCGGCTCTTCGATGAAGGCTCTTTTCTTGAAAAAGCTCAGGCAGTTACACTCGCCGCCGCAACAGCTAGGCTGGACTTAAAATGAAACCTTCGATTCGAAAAAGGATATTTTCAAGGCGAGAATCAACAGCGGCTTCTTCTGCGGAGATGGCGGTCTTCACGATTCTTAACACGGTTCTCAATTTTTTACGTAGCGTCATCATAGCCTCCAGATACGGAGCTGGAACCACAAGCGATGCGTATTATTCCACGGTTGGACTTCTCAATACCCCCGCTGGACTTCTATCCGACTCGCTCACCGCTCTGGTTTCGCCAAGAAGTCAGGCGTATAAGAACAAAGGAAAAGAAAAAGAGTATTTAGCTTCTTACCTTTCTGTAACGGCCATCGCGTTTATAGTTCTTGCAGCGGTTTTCGCATTATTCGGAGGCGCCATAGCGAGCATAGTGCTTGGAGGATTGGATGCGGCGACTATCGGCACTGTGCGGTATTTATTGCTGCTCTCTCTGCCAATAATAATTCTCTCTCCTCTCAGCGTTGTCCTTGATAATTTTTTAAAATCGGATAAATTTTTTATATTTGGCAATTCCGCGAGCCTCATCAACTCTATTCTTTCTACGGGCGTGCTTTTTTTTGTGGTGCGATCTGGTGTGGCAGGCATCGTGGTCTCGTCTCTTCTCGGCGTAATCGCCAATTTTGTCGTGCTTATCGTTATTGCGTTCAAAAAGGAGAAATTGCCGGGGAAGATCAACATAGGCCTAGGGCTTAAGGAGGCAGCGAGAGCCTTTCCTCTCTTTGCCGGCGGCATAATGGGCATAGCTGCGGGATATGTTGAAAAATACCTGGCTTCATTTTTAAGCACTGGCTCGATAACGTTGCTCAGCATGAGTTCGTCGCTTATCGGCGTGGCGCGAAGTCTTTTGGTCGGAACATTCATTTCGGTATACTATCCTTTCATATCCGAGACATTGATCAAAAACGATCGTGATAAGTATCAAGAGCACATGAATGAGGCGAGGAGAATAGTATTTGGAATTTTCGGGTTTGGTTGTGTATGCATGATCGTTCTAGCCAAACCTTTATTTACCGTTATATTCGGACATGGTAGATTCTCCTCCTCCGATGTCGTGTCGTTGTCGGCAATATTTGGAGCTGGTTCCTTCGGGGTAATTAACGCGGCGCTAGGAAACCTGGTTAATTTCAGCTTTTACGCTAAGGAAGATACTAAGACACCGGTGCTAGTCAGTATCCTTGTGGGCACGCTAGGAAGTATTGTTTTTCAATATCTGGTAGTTCGGTCTTTGGGGGCGGTTGGTCTTTCCGCAGCCGTAGCCGTCGCGGGAATGGCGAATCTGGCCATAAGTCTTTTGTATCTTAAAAAGAAGCATGGGCTTTTTTTCATTACTTCATATGACGTATTGATATCGGTCATGCTTCTGCTGTTAGGGGTCATCTGCGGGTTTTTACCTTGGAACCCCTGGCTGCTGGTGATTCCGCCTCTGTACTACATAGCAATTACGGCTGGCCTGTATAGGTTAAATCATGCGGTAATCATAAAAATACTGCGCCGAATCTTTAGCAAAGAACAGTAAGCCCTGGAGAATCAGTGATCTCGATAATAATACCGAGTTGGAATACTCCGCGCCAATGGCTCTCTGAATGCATATCAAGCATCCTCGCGCAAACTTGGACGGACTGGGAGGTAATACTTGTGGACGATGCCTCGCCTACGCCGCTTACAAGACAGGATTTGCCTGAAGGGGGCCTAGACCAGAGGTTTAGAATTATTCGGCATAAGGATAACTCAGGTCCGGGTATTGCCCGTAACACCGCGGTAAGTCAAGCAAGAGGCGAGTATATTTTTACTATGGATTCAGACGATGTATTGGAGCCGCAAATTCTGGAGGAGCTACATGGGGTCTTGTCCAAGAATCCGTCGCTGGATTGCGCCTACGCGATGTTTAAGACTTTTGGAGCCGTTGAAACAATATGGGAAATGCCCGTGAAAACTGATCGCGATATGATTGTTGACCAATGGATGCCTGGCCCTGGGGTTCTCATGCGTAAAAGTTTCTATAATCGCGTCGGCGGTTATTGCGAAGAAAATATTTTCCGTAATGGTAATGAAGATTGGGACTTCTGGATGAAAGCCGCAGAAAAAGGCATGTCAGTGTCGCGCGTCGATAAGCCGCTGTATCGATATCGTATAAGCTCCGAAAGCTTGTCCAATTCGACAACAAAAAAGACCCATTACAGAACAATCAACCGCATGTACGAAATGCATCGCGAATTTATTGATGGCAACGGTATGACCGATAGATTCCTTTACGACGGATATTTCTTTTCATTGCCGCGCTGCGCTGCCGGCGAATTGCGTACCGTCATAAAAGGGTGTCTGCGTCACTCAAAGAGCATAAAGGATTTTATAAGATGCTTAGCCGCCGTGCTAAAAAGAATCGCGCAAAAAATCTTGGGCATTAGTATGGTTACTGGGGTTGTTTTTTGAAGACCATCCTTTTCGGAGACCATAATTCTCCTCATCTCTATCGGTGGGCTGGTTTTTTGGAAGAAGCCGGCATTGACGCTTTGACGATAGGGTATGGCGAAGCGATGCCGCAAGACAGCTATAGGTATCGGAGACTTATCGATAGAAGCGCCGCGGTGAGTACGGTCACGGGAAAGCTCGTGTCTTTTTTTAAAGATCTTCATGTTATTGTAGTTGAAAAACCGGATTACATATGTGTCCATTTTTTAACTTTTCGATCGAGCCTTCTTATTTTACTTTCGCCGTGCCCGGCGATTCTCTCGTGTTGGGGAACGGATATCCTGGTGGATCAGGTAGCCGCACGAGGATTAAAAAGGATTATTCGCAGAAAAGCACTCGCCAAATCGAGCTGGATCACCTGCGACGCCGAGGAAGTGCGTGCATCAGTTATACGAGAGATACCGGGGTCCGCCTCGAAGGTTAAAATCATATACTGGGGGGTAGATACAAAGCTGTTCTGCATTCCCCGACCTGACCAATCTATAAATCTCAAGGCGGTGGCGATTAGAGAAGAACTTGGGATTCCCGATAACGCCATAGTTCTTTTGAGCAACCGTCTTGTTGCGCCCAATTACCGTATCGAGGACATTGTTCGGCGCTTCGCGACCCATGTCAGCGATTCTAACACCCATTTAATAGTCAGAATTCATCGCGGAGCCGATCCAGCCTATGCGGAGGCTGTCAAAGCCGAGGCTGACAAAGCCGATACTTCGGCGAGGCGACGCATCCATTGGCTGGATCGTCCCATGCCTTTTGAGGAAATGCCCTCTCTATATTCAGCGAGCGACCTGGTTTTACATTTTCCCAAGAGCGACGCTACTCCGGTGAGTATGATCGAAGCTTTTGCCTGCGGTTGCGGCGTGCTTTGCTCCGACTCCATCGAAGCCTATAAAGCCCTGGTCGAGGATTACCGATTGTGCAGACTGCCCCTTGAAAAACTCAATGACGCAACCGTAGAAGAGGCTTTGGCCATTAGATCTCGTTTCGCAGAGGCCAACGCGGCCGCAGTGTCGCGATTGCATTCCAAGGACATTACCGTGAGGGCTATCCGTGCCTTGTTCCACAGCACGAATTAGAACCTAGCCATGAGAATTCTTCACATTGTAACCAGGTCTGAGTTCGGCGGAGCTCAAAGCGTAGTCAGAATTCTAGCGGAAGCCCAGGCAGCGAGCGGTCATACTGTTGCGGTAGCGGCTGGCTTGGAGGGTTCGTGGGAAGCTTTCGCCGGCATGGATTCCCGAGTTGAGTCAATTCCTATGCCCCTTCTATTGCGGTCGATCAGGCCGAAAGAGGACATTAAAGCCCTTTTCGCACTCAGCGCTCTCTATAAACGGTGGAACCCGGAGTTCGTGCACCTGCACACCTCCAAGGCGGGTGCTTTGGGAAGGCTAGCCTGGGGCGTGTCTCGTCGGCACATCGTATATACCATGCATGGCTATGATCAGATAAAAGTTTTAAACCGCAGAATGCTGTTTCTTGACAAGCTTTTAGCCAAGCGCTGCACAGCGGTTGTGGCAGTCTCTCGCGTAGACGCCAATGCTATGACCCAGGACGGCTATACAGTAGAACTGATCTCCAACGGTGTTTCCGAACCCGTCTGTTCCCTGTCGTCACAGGGCGCCGCAATTGACCGGTTAAGGCTGGATGGACTACCGATTATTATCATTACAGCAAGGGACGCGCGACCTAAACGTATGGATCTATGCAGATCGCTTGCATCGCGATTTGAGGGAAAGGCCCATTTCGTCTGGATAGGGGGCGAGCCGGGACCGGCGGATCCCCCGGCATTTCATGCGCTTGGTTCTATTCCGCAAGCGTCATCGTTGCTTCCCAAGGCAGATATATTCCTGTTATGTTCCGATAGCGAAGGTATGCCATTGTCGTTACTCGAAGCGATGGCTGCCGGGCTGCCGATCGTGGCTTCCAATACCGGCGGGATTCCCGAAGTCCTTTCTCCGGAGCCTGACGGGAAGTCAGCCGCAGGCTTTGTGCTTCCCAATACTGTCGATGGCATGAGTTCGGCATTGGAACTGCTTATTGATAATCCTGCCCAAAGACTGAAAATGGGAGCTGAGGGCAGAAAAATTTGGAAAACACGCTATGCTTCAACTATCATGGCCGATGAATATATGAAATTATACACAAGACTATTGGCTGGTAAGGATGCAACTTGTTGAGATTAAAACCTAGCAACCGATTATTGATACTTCTTTTTCTTTTCAACATTTTTATAGTCTCTATCGGCACGCAAGCGCTCGGTCCAAAGGAAGGGTCCCAAAAAGCGGAGGAACCTGGACCAGCATTCGTAATTGCCGATGTCGAGTATCAAATCAACGGCTTGATACTTAAACCATTTCTGGAGGAATTTCTCGACATAGAAAGGGGAAAAACCTTTAGTTCTTCTGAGTCGCTGCAGAATTATATCGATTCATTGGCTCAAGCCCTGGTTTCCAATAGAATATTCCAGGAAAAATCCACCATAAGCTTTGATATCGTCGAGGGAGAGAGACCCCAAAAGGTTATCGTTAAGGTTATTACCTACACTTCCCTCACCTCTCTCATGGTACCTCTTGTAAAATACAACTCCTCCGACGGCTTAACCTTAGTGTTTCGGTATAAGGATTTTAACTTTTTAGGCACCTTGGAACCCTTGAGCTTGAATCTGGACTATTACCTTGAAAGCAGCCAGGTGCTGATAGCTACCTATTTTAACCTTCCGTATTACATTTTTGGGGGGCGCTGGAGTCTGGATGTCTCAGAGGAGTTTCTTTATACAAAAAGTACTGGCATCACGCCGAACGGCTCGGTGTCTCTATCAGCATCCTATCCTTTTTCGGCTCTGGGCATGCAATGGTACGCGGCGCCAGTGATTTCCCACCTCTACGAGAGGGATTATCTTCGCCATACCATCAGGGGGGGGCTTAGTACAGGCTTTTCCTTTAAGGCCGGCCTCAATTGGTCTGTGTCCGCGTATACGGATTTTTACGATGAATATGTTTTAAGTCATTATCCGTATATTAAAAACGGAATTACCCTATCTACCTCAATTCCGGTAGTCGAGCTGCCTTGGTTTGGCAGGCTTACCTTCAGTCCTAGCCTTGGCTTGTTTGATACATACGGTATCAAACCTGGAGCCTTTACCGATGCAGGCTGGTCTTTTGGCGGGAATCTTGGTGTAGGCAGAGTTGACGGAATTCGGAATTTCAGAAAGGGAGCTTCGTTTAGTATCGGAGCATCCTATGCGTATCATTTTCTTGAGACATTACCGATTGATAAGCACGACTTCGGCATGAATCTGAGCGCCACGCTCTTTAACACCTTCAATCCAGTTTTTGGTTTCGATCTGCGCTTGCTCGGCAATTGGTTTGTCTCGGGTTCCTATATTGACGAAACTACATCGTACGATTGGGCAGAGTATATTCGCGGAGAAAAAGAAGTTCGTTACGGCGATCTTGGCATCATCGCGAATATTCAAGTACCGATCAATTTTGCGCAGGGGTATTTTTTCGGTGCCGAGCGCTTCGATGCGGAAGTCTTTCTTATTCCCTTTGTCGATACGGGATATGTGCGAAGCTCGCCAAATGCGCCGTTTCCTGATAAAAAAGACATGGTTCTCAGCTCTGGGCTGGAAATCGCCGTTTTTCCCGAATACGCGCGGGCTTTTATCTATAGACTTTCGGCGGGCTACAATATCATGAAAATTCTCAGCGGCGAGGATCCCTCCCTCGAAGGATTAGAAATATGGCTGGGTTTAGGGCTTCATTTTTGAATACATACATAGCTTTCAGGCGGAAAAAACTATCCGCGCCCTTTATTCTTATTTTGCTTTTAATGGTTTTATCGCCTATCGGCGCCGACAATGGCGAGGCTGCATTTATATTTCCCGCACCGCAGCCCTGGAATCCTATCAATCACCTTCCTATCGCGTATACACAAGGCCTGCGGATGGCTTGGCACAGCGAAACGCCGGCTTTAGCCGATATGCGGTATGCCGCGGCGGAATGGGGATTCGATGCGATCGCCGCGGGGCCCGAGTCTGAATTTATATCCCATAATGGCACTTCATCGAAAGTTTTCTCCAGGGCGCCACTGCTCTATGGCGGCTATGCGGGTATGCTCTTTGGAGGCGCCTATGTGGCGATGGGCGCTGCTTTTCCCGAATATGGCTCTAGCCTGCCATTCCTGGCCGTCGGCGCCGGCGCAGAGTTGATAATCGACAATGACGATCAGGGCTCAGGCTCTACCACACTTGCCGGATTCGCGGCATTTTCGGGCGGTATCGCCGGATCCCATCCTTTTCCATGGGCTGTATCGGCCAAGGTTAAGGCGGGGGACTTTGTTGATGGCCCAAGTGTTGAAATCCTCGCGGAAGCCGCTACGGACGCAATAGCCATAGATAGGCTCAATGTGGATTCGGGCTGGGTTAGAGCGGCCTTGGCCACCGGCTTGCGCGTAGCCTCGGGGACGGGATATCCGATAACTCTCATTATTCGTTCCACAGCGAATTACGAGGGAAGAAAATATTGGGGAGGGCTTGCCGATGGCTTTGCCGCTGCCGCGGACGGCTGTACGCTATGGATGTTGAATTCCGGCGATTTGGAATTTTCGGCGGGACTGTCCGCAGCCGGCGCGCTTCGCTTGGGAGACAAGATAGGGCTGGCATCTACCCTAGGATTCCGATACGATAGCCTGAGATCTGCGGAATGGAGTAGGGGCATCCGCTTGCCCCAGGCTTCGGCTAGCTTGGACGGAGACATGGGATTGTGGGCGTCTATTGAGCTTCCTCTCCTCTTTGCCAAGGGCAAGCTCTTCATGTCGGAGACTGAGCGGGTGGAGTTCTTCTTAAAACCCTTTGCCGAGATCCTTGTTCTCAGAGATGCCGGCCGGGCTATGTTCGAGAGGAGCTCCCTCAAGGGCGACGGAGGATTGGAGCTAGCCATGAGCTTGGACGCTGACCGAGAGGATGTGTTCCGGGCAGGCGCAGGCTTCGATCTTTCGTCCTGGTTGGGCGGCGACGCATTTCCGTCCTTCAGCGATCTGGAAATCTTTATAGTACTGGGAATCTCCATATAGGGAGACTGTGTAATGTCTATGCGCGCTTTTAACCGCTTTTTGTCAGCATTCGGATTCTTTATGCTGATACTCGTCCATGCTCCATGGGCCCAGACAACGCCGATGGACAAGATGGGGCCAATCCCCTGGTTTGCCATTGAATCCAACGGGGTTTTCGAAGCCGGAGCCTACGGCGAGGAGATAACCAAACGAGGATTAAGTCCTAATCTACGGTTTTCCTTTGGGCTGGACGCAAAATACTTCGGCGTCAGCGGAACGCTCAAAGCCGATACCAACAATAAATATGGTCCCGAACTTGCGGATATTCCGGGAAGCGACTTTTTAGGTTTGTCCGCCATCATGGAAGAGGGCGGGATTTATTCGAATCTCGGAAACTTGAGCCTAAGGGCGGGACGTTTCAGGCATTACGATGCCGTCGATTCCCCATATTCGCTCTTTGTCAATTCCACCGGTATTCCCGCGAATATTATCGAAATCGAGTGGGATGACGGGTTTTTCAGCTACGGAAGCCGGTGGGTGGAACTTAATCATGACTCTAGCCAGGATACCGATGCCTGGGGCCTGTCGACCTATGCCGGAACCCAGTCGGGCATTGATAAGCTGGGCGAAGGCCTGCCGGGGTTCCCCGAACGGGGCGCGAATATAAAAAAGTATGCCTTCAGGCTGGGTAATATGCGTTTCGGCATTCAGGACGCCGCCGTCTATACAGGCAAGAATTTCGACCCCGAGTATTTGCTTAATCCTTTGCCGCAGTATTTTATCCAATATATCAAGGCTACAGGCGGAAGACCCTGGGCGACCGGGAGAGATGAAAATAACCTTTTGGGCTTTTTCTGGACCTTGGAGCAGCCAGGGGAATACAGCCTCCTCGCCCAGGTCCTCATCGATGATTTCAACCTTCATTTCATACTCCCCGATTCGACCTGGAATCCCTGGCAGGCGGCGTTTAACCTGGGCGGCCGATTGCATACCAAGTCGGGGGCCTTTGGATTATTTGTCGCGGGTGCCACGAAGTACACCTTCGAACCAAGCGAGATGTACGATACAGCGGTCAAGGTCTGGAGCGAGCAGGTCGCCTGCTCCTACGGCTATAGTTATTACCCCGAAACGCGATTCGACAAGGATTGGAAAACCGCAGGCTTCCAACCGGGAGCGATTGCTATTGAAGATAACATTATCGGGTATAAATACGGTCAAAATAACGTAGCTATCCAAACTGACTGGCGGGGAAAGATGGCGGGATTCGACGCGGTGGCTGAGGCGGAATTCCGGATTGCCGGCGCCAATAGCCCCGCCAATCCATGGCACGATCTGACAAACGACCCCCAGGATGGCACTCACTGGCTGGACGATCCGGTGCTTGAAACGAGGATTATGTTAGGCACGTCCATGGCGCGAAATTTTGGAGACTGGTCTTTCAGCCTCGCTGTCCGAGGCGGGGTCGCCTTCAATGCCATGGAGCTGCGAAAACCTACAGTGGCGCGTACAACCTCGGTTGCTCCTGCCGATTCTGATATCTGGATATTCGAACCCGTTTCCGGCAATACCAAATACCTATTAAGCCTAAGCATAGGGGCGCGGTACCGTTGGAACCTGCGCTGAATCGGATAAGTTCCATTCGCAGCACGCTATTCCGTGATTTTGACCAGGCTAAAGATGTCTGGCAGAGTCTGGAGAAGACATCCGATCACTATCCCTTTCAGACCTGGGCGTGGCTCGATGTATGGCATAAAACAATTGGGCTGGCCCAGGGCTGGAGCCCGGCGATTCTTCTTTTAGAGAAGGAGGCGAGCGGGGCGGTCGGTTTGAAGCCTCATCGCGCGGTCCTGCCCTTGGGAATTTCCGGAAAGCCGCCCTTTCGCAGGCTCGCCTGGATGGGCGAGGGAGTTTCGGATTACCATGGCCCCTTGATCGGCCAAGCCCGGCAAAACAACGATGCGCCAAGGGGCTTCTTTACTGCCGAGGAACTGCTTTCGGAGATTCGCGGGCTTGCGATAAAGATGGGCTGCGGAATAATAGATTTGGATCGCAATCCGGAAAGCTTCAATCGCTTAAAAAACCCGCTCGCAAGCGCGGCATTTACCAAAATCCATTTTAAGGCCCATTCGCTCAGGCTGCCCGAGTCTGCAGAAAGATTTTTAAAAGAAAGGTTTGGCGCAAAGGAGCGATATAATATGCGCCGAGCGGCCAAGCGGCTTTCGGAGCTGGGGAAGCTGGAATTCTTGGTGGCCGAAGACGATAAAGCGCGGACTTACATATGCGAGCGTATGATTTCGCTAAAAAGAGACCGATATAAAGCCATAGGCGCAAAAGATAATTTTGCGGATCATTCATTTCAGGAATTCTATCGCAAAGCAACAACAAGGGGCGATTTGAACGTCCATGTCAGCGGTTTGTACTTGAATGGAGAAGCGATCGCATTGCATTGGGGCATAAAAGACGAATCCACTATGTATTACCTTATGCCGGCCTTCGCCGAGGGTCCTTTGCGGCAGTATTCTCCCGGCCTGGTATTTCTTCTCAGGTTTATAGATTATTGCAGCAGCCAAGATCTTAAAACGCTGGATTTTACCATCGGCGACGAGGAGTACAAACGGAAATGGAGCACCGATGAAATGGAGCTTTTTAAGCTCTATGAAGGCCGCGGTTTAGCCGGAGGCGCGCTGGCCGCCTTGAAGACAACGGGAGACTGGATTAGGCTAAGCCCGCTTCGCCGGCCGATTACTCGTTTGAGAAGCAAAGCAAGGAAATTGTTAACCCGGGACAATCAGTTTCCTGGCGAACGATAAGAAGGACTATATGCAGAAATCGGTACTGATAGGCTGCGGCAGAATAAGCCATAAACATATCGAAGCCTTCGCGCGCAACGCGGCGAGAATGCAGTTGG
>JAVEYV010000020.1:0-14954 GCA_034003305.1 Spirochaetia bacterium
CGTTCTCGACGATTGCGGCCGCCGACCATGTGGGCATTTACACAGGAGAGGGCCGCTTTCTTCATGCTGCAAGCGCAGGCAGTCAAACGGGGGTTATTGGAAATTCCCTCTCTGAACAGGCCTGGTCCAGACGCTTTCTCTTCGCAGGACGTGTTGTTTCGGCTTCCGCGGTATCCGGCTTGGCTATCGAGGGAGCTGTGCTGGGTATTCTGAATGGCGAGGCTCTCGTGGGCTCCGGCGCCCCGGAGCTGGAGCTCCGGGGCGCCGGCCTGGGCGCTGCCGTCTCGCTGCCTGTTTTCAACAACTTTACCATCGGCCTGCGGGGGCGCTTAGAGTGGGACGAATTGCTGGGAACCTTCCGCCTTCCCCTGGAGCTTGTGATCGGCCAAACCATCGGGTTCTCGCTTTTCGCCGGACCGGCCCTTACCCTGGGCGAACCGGGGCTCGCCGCCGCCGGTTCCAGCGCCGCCAGGAGCTATGAAGCCCCCTTAGCGTGGCTCAGCACCGCTGGCCTGCGCTGGTCAGCCCCCATGATCCGTTCCGGGGCATCGGGCCTGGGGCTTTTCTTCGAGCTTCGCTTCAACCATTATCTGCCCCAGGCTGGGCAGCCCGCCGACCTCGCCGCCGATCGCAACGCGGCTATCAGCCTTGGCGTCGGCCTTCGCTACCGCCGGGTACATTATTGATCTGCCTTGAGATAAAACGCCCGCATTTCAGCAATTAAAAAACGGCGCCCATATAGGCGCCGCACTTTTTCAGGCTCGATTGTGTTCCGGCCCCGCCGGGGATAAAAGTCTGCGACCTTTATCCCCGGCGTCTCTCTCAACAAATGCTCAAGCTTCGGCCAGAACCGGCACCTTCTTCTTTTCGCCCATGACGTCCACTTCCAAAAGCTTGTAGGCGTGGGTGGGGCACTTCGCAACGCAGACCCCGCAGGAGGTGCACTTGTCGTAATCGGTAACCGGAATGCCGTTCATCATGGTGATGCACTTTTCGGGACACTGCTTAACGCAGATCTCGCACTTGATGCAGCCGGTCTTGCAGGTTTTCATCACATTGGCCTTGATCACGTTTCGGTTGGAGCAGAGAACGATGGAACCCTTCTTGCCCCTGGGAACCAGGGTGAAGAGTTTCTGGGGGCATTCCTCCACGCACATGCCGCAGCCGGTGCAGTTTTCATAATTAACATGGGGCAAGCCGTCTTCGCCCATCTCCAGGGCATCGAACTTGCAGACCGCCACGCAGTCGCCCAGGCCCTGGCAGCCCCAGGCGCAGGCTTTCACGCCGCCGGTGGAGAGCTTGGCGGCCCGGCAGGTCTTTATACCCACGTAGTCGCCCTTGGAAACAGCCAACTCCTTGGTGCCCTGGCAGAGAAGCACCGTGACCAGGTCCTCGGCCGCCGCGTCTACGCCCATAATCTTGGATACAGCTTCCGCGGTGGACGCGCCGCCGGCCGAACACTTGGTGGTCGGCGCCCTGCCCATGGCCACGGCCTCGGCGTAACCGTCGCAGCCGGGAAAGCCGCAGCCGCCGCAGTTGGCCCCCGGAAGGGCTGCCCGCACATCGTCGATCTTGGGATCCCGCTCGACATGGAATTTTTTCTGGAAGAAGCCCAGGGCAATGCCCAGCACAAAGGCGAGGATGGCGGCGAATATTACAGTGATAAGTATGACGCTCATTTCCTACCCCTATTTGATGAGCCCGGAGAAGCCCATGAAAGCCACGCCCAGAAGGCTGGAGGCGATAAAGAGAATCGGCGTTCCCTGCATGAACTTGGGCACAGGACTTGTCTTGATCCTGTCCCGCACACCGGCCAGCAGCACCATTGCCAGCAGGAAGCCCAGCGAGACACCCACGGCGTAGACGATGGACTCGATGAAAGAATAACCGTAATCGATATTCTCGAACGTTACCGCCAGAATCGCGCAGTTGGTGGTGATCAGAGGAAGGTAGATACCCATGGCCGCGTAGAGACCCGGGATATTCTTTTTTAAGTAGAACTCAACAAGCTGAACCAGACTGGCAATCACCAGAATGAATACGAGAATCTTGAGAAAGGTGAGCCCCAGGGGAACGAGGACAAAATGATAGAGCGGCCAGGTAGCCGCGGTGGCCATAACCGTGACGAAGGTTACCGCGAAGCCCATGCCCACCGACTGGCCAACCTCGCTCGTCATGCCTATGTATGAGCAGAGCGCGAGGAAGCGCATCAAGACGACGTTGTTTACCAGGAGGGCGACAATAAAGATTTTTGCAAGTTCCATTATGCACGCTCCTTGGCTGTTTTCTCCATCCTGCCCTTGAGCCAGATGTTAAAAGAAATGAAGAGGCCGAAAACCAGGAAGCCTCCCGGCGGCAGAATAAAGAAAAGAATAGGCTGATAGGAAGCCGGCATTATGGGAATCCCCGCCAGGCTGCCGTTGCCCAGAAGCTCACGCACCGCGGAAATGGCGATCATTACCCAGGTGTAGCCCAAACCCATGCCCAGCGCGTCGAATATGGCAGTCAGGGGTTTTTGCTTGGAAGCAAAAGCCTCGACACGGCCCATGATGATGCAGTTGACGACGATCAGGGGAATGAAGACACCCATGCTCTTGGACAGATCGGGGAAATAGGCCTTCATCACAAGGTCGACCATGGTGGTAAAGGCGGCGATGATGATGATGAAGATGGGAATTCGCACCGAGTTGGGGATGACCTTTCTGAATACGGAAATGACGATTTCAGAGAAGAGCATGACGAAGGTCATGGCCAAGCCCATACCCACCCCATTGGCTACGCTGGAGGTTACCGCCAGGGCGGAGCAGAGGCCGATCATGAGCATCAGGAGGGGATTTTCGTAGATAATTCCCTGTTTGAAGGTTTTCCAAAGGCTTTTCATATCAGTTCCCTCCCGTCGCTGCCGGAGCACTCTCCGAAACCGCCGGCCCGCTATAGGCAGCGGCAGAGCCCTGATCCGCAGGCGGTGCCATTGTTGAATTCTCAAGCCATAAGACCGCCGCGTCCGCCGCTGTCTTGACTATGGTTGTCAGGGCGTTGGAGGTTATGGTCGAGGCGGTGATAGCCACCACATCCCCCTTCACGACAAAGGGATCGGTGACATACTTGCCCGAAAACTGACCGGGGAAGGTAACCTTGTTGGCCTTATCGACATAGTAGCCGGGGTTTTTCGCGTTGGCGCCCAAGCCCGCAGTGTCGTTGAGTTCCAGCACGCGAACACCGGCTAGGCTTCGGTTGAGTTCTACACCCACAAGAAGCACGGCCTGTCCGCCATAACTCGGCCCGGCTGCCTTGACCGCCAAACCCAAGGGGGCTCCAGTCCGCCTGGCCAAAAAGGCGCTCTGAATATTCACTGTAGCATTGGCCGAGGAGATGGAAGCCGAAATATCCTCGAACTCCTCTCCCTCGGGGAAAAGATCCTTAAGCGAAGACTCCAGCGCCATCTGATCCTGAGCCTCGATCCTCGGTTTGGTGATGGAATAGACTACTGCCAGACTCGCGCAGGCGCCCACGGCAAAGAGGGCGAGAGCAATGCCCAGTCTTATGCTGCCTTTCATTTCGCCGCCTCCTTGCTCGTCCTTGCGGGCTTGGCCGGTGGCACAAAGCCGTATTTCTTGACCCTCATCTTGTTGAGGAAGGGGGTGGCAATGTTCATTATTAAAATGGCGTAGGTAACACCCTCGGGGAATCCGCCGAACTTTCGAATCACCGCGGTGATAAGCCCGATCCCTATTCCGAAGATTATTTGTCCCTTGGGCGTTAGCGGCCTGGTGGCGTAGTCGGTGGCCATGAAGAAGGCCCCGAAGGCAATGCCGCCGGTGAGCAGCGAAAAAACAGGGTTCATGCCCAGCAGCCAGGAGAAGAGGAAGGTCGAACCCAGCACGGCCACGGGAATAACCCACTGAATAACCCCTATCCCTAATAGGAAGAGGCCGCCCAGGGTGATCAGCAGAATGGAACTTTCACCCAGGGAGCCCGAGTGGTAGCCCAGCAAAAGCTGCTTGAATAGTTCCCCGTCGCTATGGGTGCCCAGATAGGTACCCACATCGGCCAGGGTCTTGCCGGATTTTACCAGACCCAGGGGGGTAACCGCCGCCACAGCGTCCGCCGCTCCCTGGGACAGGGAGAGGGAGGAAATAGCATCGGGGCCCACGATCAAGCCCTGGGGTAAAGTCCAGGTGGTTACCGCCGCGGGAAAGCTCATCAAAAGGAAGGCGCGGCCGATGAGTGCGGGGTTGAAAGGGTTGGCCCCAAGCCCGCCGAAGAATTCCTTGGCCACGACGATGGCAAAAACAGCTCCCAGGGCAGCTATCCAAAGTGGTGTCGAGGGCGGCAGGATCAAAGCCAGGAGAAGGCCGGTAACCAGCGCTGAAAAATCGCCCACCGTTGTCGAAGCCTTGATCAGCTTGCGAAACACAAACTCCGCCGCCGCCGCCGATGCCATGGTAACCAGGATCAGGGCCAGGGCGGAAAAACCGTAGAGGTAAACGCCGTAGGCCGAGGCGGGGATCAGGGCAATCAGCACCGAGAGCATGATCCTCGGCGTGCTCACCGGGGTAAAGGAGTGGGGGCTCGATGAGAGCAGCATGTTTTTACCGGGCATTCTGGGCCTCCTTCTGCTTCAAGGCGCGCAGAACCTGCTTGCCTACCCTGAAACGCTGTACAAGATGCCGGTGCGAGGGACAGACAAAGGAGCAGGTGCCGCACTCGATACAGTCCAAAAGACCAATTTTTTCCGCTTCCTTATAGTCACCAGCTTCGATCGCCGCCGCCAGCAATGCCGGAGAGAGCCTGCAGGAGCAAGCGCGCATGCAGCGTCCGCAGCGGATGCAGGTTTCCTCTTCATAGTGCTTGGCTTCGGCGGCATCCAGCAAAAGGACACCCGAGGTGTTTTTCTGCACTGGGATCTGGTAATTGGGAACCGCGACGCCCATCATGGGTCCGCCGTAGATAACCATGCCCAGCTTTTCCTCGTCTACCTGGGCAAGGCCGGCAGCCAGAATATCCGCCACTGGAGTACCTATGGGGGCGATTACATTGGCGGGCTTCGTGCAGGCTCCGCCGGAAATGGTAAGCCCGCGCTCAATGAGGGGCTTCCCCTCCTTGAAAGCATCCACCATGGCGCAGAGAGTCCCGATATTCTGCACAACGCAGCCCACATCCATGGGCAGGCCGCCGGAGGGCACCTCTTTGCCGGTTATGGCGGTGATGAGCATTTTCTCGCCGCCCTGGGGGTACTTGGTCTTGAGCAGCTGAACCCGGATCTTCATGCCCGCCCTCGTGCGGGGGCTGGCGGCTATCGATTTTTCCAAAAGCGGCACGGCGTGGGCTTTGTTCTCCTCCACGGCGATAACACCTTCGGGGGCGTTCACAATCTTCATAGTAATAGCCACGCCTTCCACCACATCGTCGGCGCGCTCGATCATCGTGCGCTCATCGATGGTCAGAAAGGGTTCGCATTCGGCGCCGTTGGCGATAACCACGGCGATGGGCTTGGAGGGCGCCAGCTTGATGTGGGCGGGGAATCCCGCTCCTCCCATTCCCACAATACCCGCGGCCCTAACCCGAGCCAATGCCTCTTCCTTGGAACAGGCAAAGGGATCGAGCGGGAGCATAAAATCGATCAGATCCTCCGGCAAGGGGGCCGGTTCGCCCTCCGCAGGCGGCCCGAAGGCCTCGATAAGAATGCAGGGCCCCTCCACATTGTTCGACTGGGTCCTGGGTTCGATTTTCTTAACCACACCGGCGATGGGCGCGTGCACAGGCACGGTCATCCTGCCCTCGGCGTCGGCGATCTTCTGTCCGCGTTTTACCTTGTCCCCGACTTTTACCAGGGACTGGAGGGGAGCGCCGAAGTGCTGATTGACGGGAACGACCACAAGCGTAACATCCCGCAATCGTTCAATCGCGAGACCGCTGGACCGTTCTTTTCGTTCGGGCGGATGCGCTCCGCCTTTGAAGGTCTTTACTGCCATGGCGGAAAATGTCTCCTTTGCAGGTTAAATCCGCATTCAGCAAGCCTTAGCCCCGAGCTGGGGGAGAAGACTCGCTGATTAAGGTGGGAAATCGCTGAATTTTACTCCGAATTTTTTAATACGGTCAAGCTCAAGACTACCTGCGGCCCCTGAACATTACGCGAACTTGTTTGTAAAGGCCTTCGCCTTCGCTCTTGGTTTCAATGTCCACAATGTCATTGAGGGCGGTGTGGACAATTCGGCGCTCAAAGGGATTCATAGGCTCAAGCAGCACCGATCGTCCTGTCCTGCGCACCTGTTCGGCGGAATCGTAGGCGATCCGCACTAGGGACTCCTCGCGGCGGATTCGGTAGTTCTCCGAGTCCAGGATTACCTTTACGTCCTCCCTGCCCAGCTTGCCGGCATAGACATTGGCCAGAAGCTGCAGGGCATCGATATTTTTGCCCTTCTTGCCGATGATCATGGAGGTGTTTTCCGTATCTACCTTGAGTCCTAGTTTTTTCTCTTCCCTGAACAGAACCGACACGGTGGAAGGGTAGCCCATGGCGTCGACCACGGCCTTGGTCCAGGCGACAATTTTCTCCTCGAACTCGTCCATGGGTATGCGCTCTTCGTCCGAAAGCAGCTTGCGTTCACGGCTTTCTTCCCTGCTTGAGGGCTGGACCCCGGCCGCGGAAGAATCCCCGGCCGCGGCGCCTGTTCCCAGCTCGGGGCCAGTATCGGAATTCGTATGAACCCTGATCTTTACCTTGCCCTTCTTGAACAATCCGCCCGAAAGCGATTCAAGGATCTCCACATCGAACTCATCGGTCTCTAGTCCCAGCTGGGCGGCCGCGAGCTCAATAGCCTCGCGCTCGGTTTTTCCTTCAAATTCATATACCATCACTATCTCCTAAACAGTGTGAAACGTACTAGCAAAGCAGGGGCGGCAAAAAAGCCCCTGGAATTTTCGGCATCGGCCCTTTAACGTTTTCCGCCCGTGTTCCTGCCAGCCTGGTCTTCGCTCTTGCCTCCCTTAGGGGAGCCGGGTTTTTTGGCAGAAGCTGAACCTGAATCTCCGCGATTCATACCGGCGGCTTTTTGCTCAAGCCAGTCATTGACCTTCTTGCCGAGTCCGGCCTGGGCCGGAGCTCCGCCGTTCTTAACGCTCGTCCTTCCGGCACTTTTCATGGCGCCGGGAGCCTGAGGCGCCGCGGTGGCAACCCTAAGCTTATGCTTCTTCAGCATATCCTTGATCAGCACCTGCTGCCCGATGGTAAGCACGTTGCTGACAATCCAGTATAGCAACAGGCCGGAGGGAACGTCGTACAGAATAAAGAAGAACATGATGGGCATACCGTACATCATCATCTTCATCTGACCGGCATTTTGCCCTCCCTGAGGGCTTTGGGTGAACTTGCCATACAAAAGCTGGCTAGCCAGGTAAATGATGGGCAAAGCCCGTAAATCGTTCCATCCGAGGATTGGAAGGCGGAAAGCGCCGAAATTTACAATGCTCTCCGGCAGGGAAAGGTCGTTGATCCACCCGCCTATAAAGCTGGCGCCACGCAGATCGAAATGATTGTTGAAGAGGTTGTACATGGCGATAAAGAGGGGAAGCTGGATAAGCATGGGCAGACAGCCCGACATTGGGTTGTAGTTTTCACGCTTGTAGAATTCCGCCATCTCCTGATTGAGCTTCTGGGGGTTTCCCTTATACTTGGCCTGGAGTTCCTGGAGCTTGGGCTGGAGTTCCTGCATTCTCGCGGTGGAAATGGAACTCTTCTTCGTGAGGGGGAAGAACAGTATCTTGATGAAAATCGTCACCAGGATAATCGCTATGCCGTAGTTGGGAACGAGCTTATAGGAAATATTCAACAGGAACTTAAGAATCGTTTCGAGCCAGCCCAAGAGATTGGAGCGCTCGACCACATCTTCCAGCCTCATGGCCGAAAGGCCGAAGCTGTTCTTGTCCGCGTATTCGTATTTGGCCAGTTGGCTGTTCGTCCTGGGGCCGAAATAAAAATAGTATGTATCGGTCTGGGCCGAGGAGGAGAGCGCGGGCCTGGATAAGTACATCGTGTTAGTCTGCTTGATGAGGGGATCCTGGCCCTGGAGATAGCTGAAAGAGGCGAAGGGAAGTTCGGGAATCGCGATAAAGGAGAAGTATTTTCCCGTCAACGAGCCCCAGCTGGGTCTCTCCTTGATGGTTTGAATACTGCCCGCCTTGGGCATTTCGGTCTTTTTCTTGCCTTCAACCTCGAGAATGTACTTTCGGTAATCGGCATTCTTGCTTAAGTGATCAAAGCGGGGTCCGATCTGGGGTCCCACAGAGAGAGTATAGGCCGTACCGTTCGTGTTGAGCGGCACCTGGGCGCCGTTTTCACCCTCAAGACCGATCGCCATTCCGAACAGATATTCCCCGTTGCGGAAGGTGTAGGTTTTTTTATAGGTAAAAGGCTTAAGCTCGCCGCCTTCGCTGGATCGGGCATAAAAAACCCTGGAAAATTGAATCGTCTTTCTGTCCGTGTCCAGCCAGGAGACGTTCATCAGCTCGCGTACTGTCGGAGCACCGGGCCCTCCGAATGCCAAAGAAATACCCTGGGAGCCCTTTTCGCCGGGAACGATAAGATCGACATAGCCGTCCTTATCCTTATGTTCCTTGAGCTGGAGGGAGACGATATCGCCGCCTGCGTTGCTTATAACCGCCCTCAGCAGATCTGTCTCGATCGTATAGGCGTTTTCGGCCACAGGAGCCTCCACCGCGGGCATGGGGGCGGCGGCCGGAGCCCTTGGGGTGGGCGAAGCCGTCGGGGCCGGGGCAAAGGGATCGGCCAGCACGGTTGCCGCGGGGGGCGGAGCGCCTGTCGTTTCGCTGAGCTGCTGGGTTGTCTGAACCGTACTCTGGGCGCTCTGGGGCGCCGGCGGAAAGAATACATTCTGGAGCATAAAGCCCACGCCGACGATGACCGTTGAAAGCACCACCGCCAGGATGGTGCGCCTGCTATCTTCTTTAGATTGGGAACCCTCGTTAAATATACTCATGGTACTGGATCATAACCTCCCGGATTATGTGGATGGCAACGAATGATCCTCCTGAAGGCAAGCCACAGGCCCTTGAATGGACCGTGTTTGGCGATCGCCTGATAGGAGTAGGCCGAGCAGGTCGGATAAAACCTGCAGGACGGAGGAAAAAGTGGTGATATCAGTATCTGGTATAGTTTAATGAGCGCGAGAAACGGAAAGGACAATAGTTTCTTCAGCACATTCATTCTACTAAACCCGCCTTACGCAGAAGAGCGAGGATCAGGGCGGAACAGACTGGAAAGTCCTCGTATCCGGGGTATAGGATAACGGCGACGTCAAAGCCCTGACGGAATCTCGCCTTGTTGAGGCGCCAGACTTCCCGGGCTATGCGTTTTGCCCGGTTTCGCCGGACAGCCCCATCGAAGGAGCGAACCGTAATAAAAACAACCCGGTTCCGCACGAGGGAATTAGGCGCAACACGAAGAGCCATTCCCCTGGAGGAAAACCGGGCGCCAGTGCGAAAAATCCGGTCTATTTCCGATTTCTTCCGAACTTTTTCGGATTTCGGAAAATCCTGCTTCTCTTTCTCCATATCCCCGCCCGGGGACATAAGCGTCAATACTTCTTTTTCTCGTCGGCGACGGAAAGCTTGATTCTGCCCTTGGCCCTTCTGCGTTTTAGAACAAGCCGGCCGCCTTTCGTGCTCATGCGGGCACGGAAGCCGAACTTACGGTTTCTTTTAGTTCTGCTGGGCTGGTAGGTGCGTTTCATGGTAACGTGCTCCTTAACCTAAGGCGATTATCGGATCGCCGGTCGATTTCGCTATCGATGCCCCGGGGGCATAACCCGCGGGCAGGCTCGTGAGTATAAAACGCCGCGCCGGTCTTCGTCAACTGTCTGGCTATCGGCGGATATTCTTCCGAATCTTTTCGAATAAATCCCGAATCTCCCGCGGAAGCGCCGACGGAGAAGGCGGCGCGGCCTTGGTTTTTGCCTCGGCCTCGGCCCGCCCCCCCTGAGCCTGCTCGGTCCGGGCTTCCGAAGGTTCGGCCATCTTATCCTCCTGCGGAGCCTCGGCCCCAGCATCCGGCTTGCTCTCGGGCGGCAAAGCCTCGACTTGCGCCTTCCTGCCCCTGGGGAGCCTTTCCAAGCCATCGCTGTTGCCCAGCCTGAAGGCGATACTCCGCACGCCCAGGTCGGGAAAACGCCGCTGAATCTCGCTCAGCATCCTGTCCTGCTGAAGCTGAAGCAGCTGCATCCATCCCTGATGCTCGGTCTCGACAATTAAGACCCCGTGCTTTATCTCGGTTGGCCTTGAGTGAGGAGAAAGCCGCTGACCGGCGATGCTCTTCCAGGAACGGTCGAAAAGGGCATAATACTCTCCCTGTTTAACCAGGTCCCGGTCGAAAAACGCCGAGAGAATTTCAGAGGCGCTTTTGATTCTCGAATCGGCCATTGTGTACCTTATAGACGATGGTATCCCCGTTTGCGTACTCGGTCCACGGCTCTTCAGGGAGGAAGGTAAAAAAAGCCTGGGCTCCCTGGCCGGGGGGCGGTAAAAGTTCTAAAAACCGCCGCCTTTTACCCACATCCAGCTCGAGCAGCACATCGTCCAGCAAAAGAATGGGCCATCGGGGCTTGGCTTCCGCAGCGGAAGACTGGATTTCAGCCGCAGACCCGAGCTCGGAATCAGCAGCAGTATCGCCGCCATCGCCGCCGGCAGCCACCGCTGAAGCCTGGATAATTCGCAAAATAAGGGAAAGCAGACGAAGCTGGCCCGTGGAAGCCCTATCGGTAAAGCTGCCCTCCTGGCTGCTGAATTCCCATCGATCCCGGTGTGGCCCCGATCTGGTTGTCCCGAAGATTATCTCTGACGCTCTTCTGGCGCCGAGGACTGCCAGGAGAGAATCGACATCCATATCCCTTTGCCAGCTGGGAGAATAGGAAAGATCGACCTGGCGGCCCAGCCTCGATACGTATTCATAGAGCCGGGAAAAATCCTTCTGAAACCGCCTGTGGAGCTTTTTGCGCTCTTCCATCAGCGCAAGCCCGAAACGGATCAGTTGTGGATCCAACACATCCAGCAGGTCGTGGGCGCTCTCCTTGAGCGCGGCGTTGCGCTGCTTCAATATGCGTTTGTAGGAGCGCAGCGAATCGATGTAGCTTGGATAGAGCATTCCAGCGCACTGGTCGAAGAAAAACCTGCGCCGCTCAGGATCGCCTGCGGCGAAGCTGAAGTCTTCGTGGCAGAAAACCACGGCCGGATTGTGAAAAACCAGTTCTTTCCTGTCTTTTAAAACCTTTCCATTAAGCCGAATATCCTTAGCCTGTCCGTCGTAGCGTATGGAAATGCTGTCCTCAAGCTCTATGCCGCCGGAAACCAAGGAATTCCAGGCCGCCGCCAGGCCAAAACCCCGGCTGCCGCTGGAGGGAATCTGCTGATCCACCGACCCCCTGAAGGAAGCTCCGTAGCAGAGATAGTACAGTGCTTCGAGAAAATTGGTCTTTCCCTGGCCGTTCTCGCCGATGAGGAATATTCGCTCCGCCTTGGTGTCGACCTCGCTGTCCTCGAGGTTGCGGAATGAGACAAAACGGGCGTACGAAAAGGGCATTAGTCTATTTGCATCGGCATGACAATGTGAAAGTAGTCTCCGCTGGGCTCCGGCCGCAGGGTAATGGCCCGGGAAGGATCGGTAAACTCGATGGTAAAGGCTTCGGAGTCCAGAACCCTCAAGGGTTCTTCGATGTACTTATAGTTCAAGGCTATGGTCGTTTCGCCGCCGGTGTATTCGCAGCCGATCTCCTCCCTGGCGGCACCGATCTCGCTCTCCTCGGAAGATAGCACAAGGCCGTTTTCCGAAACCGAGAAGAAGGTACGGTAGGATTTCTGTTCCACAAAAATGGAAACGCGCTTGAGGGCTTCGAGCATGTCGGCCTTTTTGACGCTGAAGGAGTTTTTCTGGTTTTGAGGAATAACCTTTTGATAATTGGGAAACTGTCCTTCGATGAGAACGCTGGAAATCTGATAGTTATTAAAACGGAAGAATAGACTTTTTTCGGTGATAGCAATATCCAGCATGCCTTCATCGGAAAGACGCTTAAGCAGAATTCCCAAAATCTTGGTAGGAATGATCACCGGCTTAAAATCAGGAAGGTTTCCCCGTGCGTCGCTGCGCACAAAGGCAAGCCGTCTGCCGTCGGTAGAGACCATGACAAGGCTTCCTTCCTGGGTTTTTTCCATGTACACGCCGTTCATGAAGTACCTGGTCTCGTCGTTGGAAACGGAGAAAATAGTCTGGGATACCATTCGCCTGAAATCCCGGGAAGGCAACTGGAAGAATAGCTCTTGTTCCGCCCTGGGCAGTTCGGGGAACTTTTCTCCCGAAAGGCATTTAAGCTGGAAACGGACCTTTTTTTCCGAGGGTTTTAGGATAATTCTGCCATCATCCTGTTCAATGGTCAGATCCCCTTCGGGCAGGGTAGTGAGAATACCCATAAGCTTGTCGCAAAATACCATCAAAGAGCCGGGAATTACGTTGTCCACGGGTATTATCGTCTCAAAACTTACCTTTACGTCGGTTGCCCTGATAAGAAGCCGGGAATCGGAGACCTCCAGATATACGTTGGACATTATGGAAAGGGCGTTTTTTGATGCGATGATTTCCTGAGCAAAGGCAATTTCACGTAACAGGCTGGCCTTATCACAGGTAAACTTCATTATTTTCCCCCTCAGGATGATACTACTCTTAAGTTTATTCTAACAGAAAGGACAAGCCAATGAAACAGAGCCTCCATGATTTTATAAAGGCTTTTTTCAGGCTCCTATTCTTACTGTATTATACATATACAAGAGTAATAGTAGTAATAAGGACCGTGCATATGTGGAAAACCCATATAATTCTTTATTCAACATGGCAAAAATGCCTGTGGATAAGCTGGTGAAAACAACTGCCGGTATTCCACAGTTTCCACAGGGAGGATTCTTTTCCACAGGGAAGAGGGCTTTGTCCACTGGTTTTCAAGAATCTTTATTCGGCGCCGTTTTGCCGGGCGTCCCGGAGAAGACGCTGCATGCTGGCGTCGAAACCCGGATCGAATTTGAGCATCTGTTCTATCTTTTGACAGGAGTGCATCACCGTCGTATGGTCCCTTCCTCCGAATTCCACGCCGATCTCGGTGGTGGAGTACTCGGTAACCTCCCGAATGACGAACATGGCCACCTGTCTGGCCAGGGCGATATTTTTGCTGCGCTTTTTTCCTTTAAGGTCAGAAAGCGAAAGCTTGTAGAAGTCCGCCACCATTCGAATTATTGAATCCACGGTTATGGCTGAATGACGCTTGGCGTTGAACATTTCCTTTAATAGGTTCCTGGCAATCTCGACGGTGAGATCCTTGTGAACCAACTCGGCGTAGGCGGTCAGCTTGGTAAGGCAGCCTTCGAGGTCGCGGACGTTTGAGGAGACATTGGACGCGACCAGGTCGATAACCTCCTCGACCACGGTAACCTTTTTCCCTGATTGAATGAGCTTTTGCTTTAAGATAGCAACCCTCGTCTCGTAGATGGGAGGCTGGACATCTACCACCAGGCCCTTGTCGAATCGGCTTTTAAGCCTGTCGGAAAAATCCTTCAGTTCCTTGACATGCCTGTCCAGGGTAAAGACCATCTGGCGTTCCGAGTCGTAGAGGGCGTTAAAGGTGTGGAAAAGCTCCTCCTGCACGCCGGGCTTGTTCTGGAAAAAGTGAATATCGTCGATGAGAAGCACATCCGCGTTGCGGTACTTGTTCTTGAACTCGTGGGCCGAGCGGTCGTGGATCATCTGGATGAATTCGTTGGTGAACTCTTCGGCTGTTATGCAGATAATTTTCGACGCAGGCGTGGACCGATACACGTGATTGCCGATTGCATGCATCAGGTGGGTCTTGCCTAAACCTACGCCGCCGTAAATCAAAAGCGGGTTGTACACCCTGGCAGGACTCTTGGCGACAGCCTCAGCGGCGTTAAAGATAAAGCGATTATTGTCGCCGACGATAAAGTTCTCAAAGCGGTAGTCCTGGCGCAAGGAGGGATGGGGCCTGCGCTCGGCCGCGGCGGACGTAGGCCCTCCGGAGGCGGCAAAATTTCTTGGGTCGGCAGGGCCGGAAGCTTCGCCCCCTTCGGAAGCATGCGTCTCTTTCCGGGGATTCACACTGCTGTAGAGCTGAATTGCCGCGCCGGGCTTTAACATGGAAGCGGCGGCGCCGTTTCCGGGGGCAGCTTTCTGCGCGGCAGCGGTGCCTGCGAAGTCCTGCCCGGCAAAGACCGCTGCGCCGGCATCCGGGGCGGGAACGCCCGGAAGGGCCTGCGCAGGCCTCAGCTCGGCAGGTTTTACCGAGGATACCTCCAGGGCTATGTCCAGGGCTGTTATCTCCTGAACTATTTTTTCCATGAAGGAATGATACTTTCGCTTGAACTGATCCCGCAAAAAGGAGTTGGGAGCCTTGACCGTAAGGGTGTTGCCGTCCAGGGAGTGGTAGCCGAGCCTGAACCACATGAGGTATTCCTGTTCGGGTATTTCGCCTCTGGCGATCTCCAGTGCTTCGCTCCAAATGACAGAGCCGTCGAACTCAGCCATCTTCTCCTCTAATCTATAATGATTTAGAAAAATTTCCACAAGTTATCCACAGCCGGGGACTATATGTTTATATCCAGTAGGCGGGTTTCCGCAAGAGGCAAATCATGGAAACCGCGGAAAAATTCGCAAACTCCGTATAGCAAACAGAGTATCAATTTTATATAATTATCGCTATATAAAAAATTTATCAAGACGACAGACAAAAATCGGTTTTTTAAATATTCCCGTAAACGACAGCACTATAAAGAAAAAGAAAGATACCCACATATTGTTCACTAATTATCCACAGGTTTTCCACAAGCAAGGACAGCGGCTGTTTACTGTGTTCTTTCGCTCCTGATTGCTTTACTCTTAAGTCTTT
>JAVEYV010000021.1:0-14827 GCA_034003305.1 Spirochaetia bacterium
GTCATTATTTGGATGAACATGCCGACGCCAACCAGGATTCCCAGTACCGGAAGCGCTTGTTCAACCGCCAGTCTGGCCGCGGCAAGAACATTGAAGCGCTTGCCGGTAAAAAAGGCCAGAATTGCGCCTATGGTGAAAATCAGGGGCATGCCTAAATTGGAATATTTTGGAAAAGCCCTGTCCGCCACCATAAGAAGGAGTACCAGCAGAACAGGAGAAAAGAGCCTAAATGCTCCGTATTTATCCAGGACAGTGCTGTCCAGCGTAGCCAGAACCTTTTTCATATCGGTTTTTTTCGCGTACCGGTACCCGAACCAGAGCGCGGAAAGAATCGCCAGCGGAATGGTGAGCAGGAGCAGGGGTATTTCAAAGCCGACATAGGGCATATCGATACCGCCGCCGATTATCATTGCGGGCACGTTGACCGGTGGGGCTATCATGCCGAGAATGCCCGCCATAGCTATGAAGGCTGCGATCTGCGGGGTGGGAATCCCCATAAGCGCAAGTATCGGCGCCACAACTGCGCCGGCGGTGAGTACGGCCGCGCTTGAAGAACCTGTTATCATGCCGGGGAACATGGCAACCAACATGAGAAGAATGACCAGCAAGGCCGGAATTTTGTGAAACCGCCTAATCACGGCGGTGGAAAGAGCCTCAAGTCCTCCGGATTCCTTGAAGGCATTCATAAAAATCATCGCCGTCGATATGGTGAGAATCGTATCCACATAGCCGAAGCTGCCCTCGACCAGGTGACGTATGGGAAGGCCCTTGCCGCCGACTAGGGCCCCGGCCACGGCGGCGAGGAGCATGCTTATGGATATCGGCCACTTGAGCGCGAAGGATACGGCGATAAACACGCCGACCATGACGATAAAAATCAATAATTCTGACACCTTAGGCTCCTCGCTGAATATAAATAGCATGGGTTGGCACATAATCCCCTGCTAATGGTACCTTTGGTTTTTGTTAAAAAAATAGGGCGCCGCTCAGGCCGGCGGCGCCCCGCGGAACTCAAACTACAAAATTAAGCCTGCGATGATCAATAGGCCGCCGCCTGGCCGTCTCTGCGGGGATCGGCTCCTCCGTAGAGTATCCCAGCGTCATAATCATAGAGCACGGCATGCACCCCGCCGAAGTAGGCGTCCCAGTCGCCGCGCACCGTCACTGTGTGGCCCATCTTCTTGAGCGCCTCGTAGGCGTTGATGGAATATCTGCCCTCGAGGTTGATGGCGCCCGAGGCCATCTGGAATACCCGTGGAGCCAGAATGGCATCCTGGATGGGCATGCCGAAATCGACCACGTTAGAGATAACCTGGGCCACGGTGGGGAATATCCTTGTGGCGCCGGGGGAACCCAGTGTCATGAAGGATCTGCCCTTGGGATCCAGAACCAGGGTGGGGCTCATGGAGGACAGGGGCCGCTTGCCGGGCTGGACCGAATTGACCGACCCGGGGGTCGGCACGAAGTCGTCCATGTGGTCGTTCATGATGATACCGGTGCCGGGAACGACAACGCCGGAGCCGAAGAAGTAGTTGATGGACTTGGTGATGTTGACCATATTCCCGTCTTTATCCATGACCGAAAGGCTGGTCGTGGATCCGGACTCGTACTTGGAGGGATCGCCGGCGGTTCCCGAGGCCATGGGCTTGGCCTTGTCGATCTTGGCGGCCAGGGTCTTGGCGTAGTCCTTGGAGCTCAAACCCTCTAAGGGCACTTTAACGAAGTCGGTGTCCGCCATGAACTTGGAGCGGTCGGCGAAAGTCATCTTGAGGGTCTCGGCCCAGAGGTGCGCATTGGCCGCGCTGCCCTGCACCGATCCGGCGACATCGAAGTTTTCCATTATGTTGAGCATCTGCACCAGGTGGGTACCGCCCGACGATGCGGGAGGCACGGAGAGAACCGTATAGCCTCTATAGGTCCCCTTCACGGGCTTGCGGATCTTGACTTCGTAATTGGCAAGATCATCCAGGGAGAGAACGCCTCCCCGCTTGCGGACTTCGTCGACAATGACCCGGGCGATTTCGCCCTTGTAGACCGCGTCCTCTCCGTAAATACCGATCTTGGCCAGGGTATTGGCCAGGTCGAGATTGATAAAGCTGTCGCCAACCTCATAGGGTAATCCATGATCCAGGTAGATCTTGGCCCCTTCCTCGTACCGGACAATTTTATCGTAGTTGTCCTTGATGATGGTGGCTAGGTTTACGGTGACGGGAACACCCTTTACTGCCCAGCTGATAGCCGGCTGAATAATATCCATTCTTGAGAGCTTGCCCGAGCCGTAATGGTTGAAGGCATAGAGGAGCCCTTTAACCTCGCCGGGTACGCCCACCGAGAGGCCGCCCTCGTAAGTGGATTTGGGGATCACCTTGCCGTCGGCACCCAGGAACATCTTGTCATGGGCCGCAGCCGGAGCAGTCTCTCTAAAATCGACAACCACTGCTTCAGTCATGTCGGCCATCTTGATGATCATGAATCCGCCGCCGCCGACTCCGGAGGCATTGGGCTCCAGCACACCCAGGGCGAAGGCGGTGGCAATGGCGGCATCCACCGCGTTACCTCCCTTTTTGAGAATTTCCAGACCCACCTGTGAAGCCTCAGGCTTGGCGGCGGCTACTACGCCGTTCACCCCTTGGGCCCCTCTTCCGTATAGGTTTACCGGGGTCTGCGCAAAAACCACCGATAACCCCGCAACCAGAAGCACAAATGCCGTAACCGCTTTCTTCATTACGAGCCTCCTTTCTGCGATGCAGCGAGCATAAAACCATCACGATTTACTATGTTCCAGCTCTAAAAAGCTGTCAAGAAAAACCTGATCATGCTGGCTGAAATGTGGTGTTCATCATCGGTGTTCGTCAGCGGTTTTCGCCATCAGTTCCAGCCTCCAGACCGTAGGCTTTAATCTTGTTCAGCAAGGTCCTTCTGGTTATCCCCAGCTCTTCGGCAGTCCTTTCTCGGTGATAGGAGTTTCGTGCCAACGCCGCCACGATAGCCTCACGTTCCATATCCTCCAGGCTCTTGCCGGTTGCCTGCAGTTTTCCCTGAACATGGCCGGAAGGTCCCGGCCGATCTTTTTCAGACCATACGGATTTCCCTCCCCTGAGAAATTCAAAGTCCTTAGCCCTGAGAACATCGCTTTCGCTTAAAATGCAGGCCCGTTCGATGGCATTCTCCAACTCCCGCACGTTGCCTGGAAAATCGTAGCGCAGCAGGAAGTGAATGGCGTCGTCGCCAAGCTCCATGGATTTTCTTCCCATACTGCCTGAAACCCTGGCCAGAAATGCTCCTGCAAGGAGCGGTATATCCTCTGGTCTTTCCCTGAGCGGGGGTATCTGAATCCGTATTACATTTATCCGATAATACAGATCCTCCCTGAACCTGCCTTCTTTGACTTCCTTTTCCAGATCCCTGTTGGTGGCAGCCACGAGCCTAAGATCGATGGGTGTCCCTTTAAGAGAGCCCAGGCGCTGCACCTTGCGTTCCTGAATAACCCTAAGCAGTTTTACCTGGAGATGAAGGGGAAGCTCGGCGATTTCATCCAGAAAAAGGCTGCCCCCCTGAGCGCTTTCAAACAAGCCCTGCTTTCGGCTGTCGGCGCCGGTAAAGGCTCCCTTTTCGTAGCCGAAGAGCTCGCTTTCCAAAAGTTGTTCGGGGAAAGCGCCCATGTTTATTGGCACAAAGGGCCCCTCGCGTCTTGAATATCGATGGGAAACCCTTGCCGCCACCTCCTTTCCCGTTCCGCTTTCGCCGGTGATGAGCATGGTCGCCCCCGAAGGAGAGGCCTTGGCGAGGATTCTATCCAGCTCGCGCATCGCCGGGCTCTCCCCTATCATCTCATCCTTAGCCTTGCCCGCCATTCCCGCGGCAACCGACAAGCGAAGCCGACGGTTATCCACAGCCTTCCGCACCTTGAGAAGCAGTTCATCGGGATCGAAGGGTTTTACCAGGTAATCATAGGCCCCTTCCCTCATGGCATCCACCGCATCTCTGATATCGCCATGGGCTGAGATCATTATCACGGGAATATCCGGACCCTCTTCCTTTACCCAGCGAAGAAGCTGCATCCCGTCCATACCGGGCATTCGAAGATCGGATACCAGGGCATCATAGGCGTTTTCCTCGAGCTTTCGCCTCCCCTCCTGCCCGTTGGAAGCAAGATCCGATTCGAGGCCCTCGGGCTGAAAGTACTCCTTTATGGATTCAGCCATTCTGGCCTCATCGTCGACGATCAATATTCTCATTCTTTTAGCCTCCGGGCAAAGAAATTCTTGAAATTACAGAATATCACTTTATACTACCAGTATGAACAATGCGGAAGAAGCATCCCGGCACCTCAGGCAGAACCATACACGCGCGCCCATAGTGGCCGGATTATTCTACCCCGCATCGGCCAAAGAGCTCGACAGCCGAATCATAGGCCTGCTGGACAATGTCGATGCTCAAAGCAGTCACTGTTCTGCGATCATCAGTCCTCACGGAAGCCTCGATTATTCAGGAAGCATTGCCGCCCGAGCATGGAAGTCCGCCGCCGCCAGGGAAATCGGCACAATAATCATCATAAGTCCCTCACACCGAAGCTTCGACCAGGGGATTCTTCTGCCGCAGCTCCACAGCTTCTCGCTGCCAAACGGGGAGTTCCAGATCGACCGAGCCTTGGTGAGGGAGCTGATACACTGCAGCACTGAATTCCATGCCAACGATATTCCTCATTTCGAGGAACACTCTATTGAGATGCAGCTCATATTCGCCGCACGCCTCTTTCCGTCAGCATTGATCATCCCGGTAATCGTGAGCAATTCGGAGGGAAAAACCCTGGACAGCCTCCTGGCCAATCTGCAGTTTTTTCTTGGCGATAGAATTGCATCGACCCTCTTTGTTCTTACGAGCAATCTCGCGGTCGATACCAATCCCGATATCTGTCTGAACAAGAGCGCGAGGATTTTAGAGGCAATCGAACAGAAGGACCTGGAAACGCTGGGCGCCATATCCGAGGACAGCTTTTCTTTCTGTGGAGGACGGATCATAGGAGCATACCTACGAAGCTCCCTCTCGTCGGGCACGGAAGCCCGGATTCTGGGGATGGGAAGCTCTGCAGCCTTGATTGAACCTGGGGATCCTGTGGTTGGTTACGGTGCGGTGGGGTTTTCGAGGTAGGAAATGGATCTACAGATATCTGAGGAAGAAAAAAAATCACTCTGCGCTTTAGCCAGGCGCTCAATGGAAAGCCGCTTCCACCGAGTGGCTCCCTCCGAGATTTCACTGCCTATCCAGAGGCTCGGGGCTTTCGTGACACTACATAAAAACGGAAGGCTCCGGGGCTGTATCGGCAGGATGAGCAGCGATCTGCCGATCACCGAGACAATAAGACAGATGGCATGGGCAGCCGCATTTGAAGACCCGCGCTTTGAACCGGTAACGGAGGAAGAGCTGGAATCTATCAGCATAGAAATCAGCTTGCTGGGACCGATGCAAGACATGAAAGACCCGGAGGAACTCGTGGTAGGACGGCATGGCCTCTTAATCTACTGCTGGGGCAGATCCGGCGTTCTCTTGCCGCAGGTGGCGACCGAATACGGCTGGGACAGATATACCTTCCTCGATCAGGTATGCCACAAGGCAGGCTTGCCACCAGAGGCTTGGAAAGATCGAAATGCCGAACTCTACATCTTTGAGGGACTGATCTTTCAAGAGATCAGGAACGGGCTCGACTGAGGGCTTTGCGGATTTTTTTATACCAGAACAGTCTCAGGTGCTCCGCCGCCCTAAACAGCCCGTAGAGCAGCGGCAAGCCAGGGTAATCCACCGAGCCAAGCCGATGGACTATTCTTCCCCCGAAACCAGTTTTAAACAAATACAACCCAGCCATCGGATGGCCCGGCTCTGCCGTGGGGGGAATGCCGAAAAAATCGTACCAGCGGCAGCCTTTTTCCTTGGCGGTTTGGATAGCCGCCCACTGGAGGGCGTAGGCAGGCATGAGGTTCCGCTTTTCGCCCGATGATGCGCCGTACAGATAGGTTGCGGTTGTACCGCAGAAAAGCGTGATTATCGCGGCCAAGGCCTGGGACTCGTGGCTGGCTACCCATACCGAGAGCTCAGGCTTATCCACGCCTTCGGCTGTACTGTCTGCGGCGGCTGCAAAGAGTTTTTCATAGTATTCGAGAGGATGTATCGCTATGCCGTCCCGAGAGGCTGTTTCCTTGTAAAGCTTATAGAATGCACCAAGCGCCTGGGATCCTTGTCGGGTTACCTGTACGCCCTTTTTTTCAGCCAGCTTGATATTGTACCGCCACTTCGGCTTCATAGCCGCCAGGAGTTCGGGTTCTTCAAGCCTGAGGTCGAGGAGCACCGTATCGGGCACCTGAACGGCGCTTCCCCTTCGAAGCCTAAGCCCCGGTGAAAACACCTCGCCTTCGGAACAGTCCGTATCCAGTTCCCAGTCCAGGTCGAAGCGTAGAAAGAGGATCCTGTCCTTGATAGCCGAAAGAACCGCCTGAGCCAGATTTTCAAGGTATTTTCCCTTATCGATCCCGGGATGAGGAAGTCTTGGGCCGTGGGGGATATAGGCAAAGGAAAGCCCAAGGCCCAGGGGTCTGACTAAAACGACCAGGGAATCATCGCCGCTGGTCTTGTCGCAATAATCGAAAAAATAGGCTTTCCAGCCCGTGCTTGCCTTGAACCCAGCCCAGAAGGGGCTTTGCATGAAGCTCTTCTGCACCCCGCCGCCAAGAGAGCGCTGCCCTTCCCCGACCTTTTTCGGATCCAGGTCCAACGGAGGAAGCTTAAGCCTGCACAGCGGGTCCGTAGGCTTGGATTTTTTGCTCCCCATCATCCTATCTGGCCGTCGGCAACCTTCTCCAGACCGAGGGGTTTCCCTTGGGCGAGAAGCCGAGCGGCTCCCGCGTAGGCAAGGCCGGATTTTGAGCTCAGGGGTATGGAAAAAAAGCTGTCGATATCGATCTGGGCTTCCGCCGCGGGGAGGTTTTCAAAGCCCTCGGGCATGACGGCGCTTCCCGGTTCCGCCCAGGGGGCCTGGAGAATCTCCACAAACTCGGATCCCTCTCCGTCGGAACCTTTTTTGGAAGCCGCGAGCAGCATTCCCCTCGACTCCACGCCCCGCAGTTTTGCCGGCTTGAGGTTATCCACGAGAACGATGTGTTTGCCCAGCAGTTCTTCTTCCCGGTAAAAAGGCACAAGACCAGAAACGATAACCCGATCCTGGCCCGATCCATCGTCCAGGGTTTCTATATAGAGTTTATCCGCCTTCGGATGACGTTCCACCTTGATAATCTTGGCTACCTTGAGTGAAACAAGGCGGGCGCAGCGCTCTTCCTGGGCGAGTTCAGCCAGGGGCGGAAGCTTAGTCTCTTCAGGCTTTTTACTTTCCTTGGATTTTGGCGGCTCAGCTGCCTGAAAGGCTTCTGCTGCTTTTACCTCAGCCTTCGATTCCGCCTTATCCCTTTCGGCCCTCTCTTTCTGTGAGCCTGAGTAACGTTCCCGTAGCGTGTTGATATGCTCTTCCTCTAGTTTTTGAAACAAAAGGCCGGTTCCCTTGACCTCCTGCAGCCCCTCCCGCTTGCCGAGGTCCGACCAGTCCATCGCTCCCTGGCCAATGCTGAATCCCAGCTGGGATGCCAGCTTTTCCGCCGCCTGAGGCATGAAGGGCTGAATCATGATAGCGAGATCCTTAAGGACATAGCAGAGGTCCGAGAGCAGCGAAGCCGCCATCTCCGGGTCCGAGTTCCTGGTTTTCCAAGGCTCGGCATCCTGGAATCGCTTATTCGCCAGGTCGGAAAGCTGGAATATTTCCCTCAGCGCGTCCCTAAGATCGGCCCGTTCCAGATAGAGGGCTACCCTGGATTCTATCTCCTGAGCCTTCTGCCAGAAGGCTTCGTCGGATCGGGCTTCAGGGATTTTCCCGGCGTAGAAACGCGAAATGAAGCTGAGGGTTCTGTTAGCCAAGTTGCCGAGGTTGCCAATCAGCTCGCCGTTGACTTTTTCGAAGAAGTCGGCCCAGGTAAAGGTGTAATCGGATGTCTCGGGCCTATTCCAGAAAATGTAGAAACGCCAGATGTCGGCGGGGATCCCTGTTTCCATTACATCGGTTCCGAAAACTCCAATACCCTTCGACTTGGAAAACTTGCCCGCCTCGTAGTTCAGGTACTCGGAGCTGGACATGTGATGGAGCATTGTCCAGTTCCGTCCCGTTCCCAGCTGGCTCGAAGGGAATATGACGGTGTGGAAGGGAATATTATCCTTGCCGATAAACTGAAAGAGCTCCACCTCTTCAGGGTTTTGCCACCAGGATTTCCAGTCGAAGCCCCGTTCGGCTCCAAGGCCAGCGGTCATGGACACGTAGCCGATGCAGGCGTCGAACCAGACGTAGAATACCTTGTTCTCGAAGCCTTTTTTGGGTACTGGAATGCCCCACTTCAGATCCCGGGTTATCGCCCTGGGCTTCAAGCCGTCCCTGAGCCAGGCCTGAGTCATTTGGATGGCGTTCTTGGCCCAGAAACCCTCCCCGCAGGCCTTATCCAGCCAGGGTTCGAGTTTGGATTTCAGCTTGGGCAGGTCTATGTAAAGATGTGTGGTCTGCTTTAAGTGGGGCGTGGAACCGCAGGTATAGCACCGGGGATTCTTGAGCTCCGTAGGCTCGAGCAGTTTTCCGCAGTTTTCGCACTGGTCTCCCCTGGCCCCATCGTAGCCGCAGAATGGGCAGACTCCGCGTACGTAGCGGTCCGCAAGGAAGCGCGCGCAGCTGTCGCAGTGAAGCTGTTCGATGGTCTGCTGCTGTATGTAGCCGTTTTTGTCCAGGTCCAGAAAAATGGACTGGGTGATCTCAGTATGCTCCGGCGCCGAGGTGCGTCCGAATTTATCGAAGGCAATGCCGAACCATGCGTAAATATCCCTGTGCACCGCGAAGAAGCGGTCGCAGAGCTCCTTTGGACTCAGGCCCTCTTCCAGAGCCTTTGTTTCGGTGGCGGTGCCATACTCATCCGTGCCGCAGATGTAGAGGGTGTCGTAGCCTTTAAGTCTGCAAAACCGGGCGAATACATCTGCGGAAAGAACCTGGATAAGATTGCCGAGATGAGGAACGTTATTGACGTAAGGCAATGCCGATGTAATAAGTCTTCGTTTCATATCGTTGCACAATATCCGCGCAGTAAGGGGCTGTCAAGAATACGCTTAAGTGATAGTATTTCAGCAAAGATGGTCGTATCAATGCTAATGCTCATTGTTGAGCTTCCGGAGACCGAAACTATAAAGGACAAGCGGCGGGTGCTGTCCGGGATGAAGAGCAGGCTGCAGCGGAAATTCAACCTGTCCTGCGCCGAGGTCGACCTGCAGGATTCCCTTGGCTTCGCCGAAATTGGCGCCGCGCTGGTATCCAATTCCAAGACCTTCGGAGAAAAAGTCTTGAACGAAGCGGTTCTGTTCGTGGAGAATAGTTTTCCGGTCAATATCCACGAGGTGCAGATTTACTCGGAATTATATCAATGATGCTGTGAGGAGATAGAATGATGTATATGCGGCGCAGGCTTCTGTTTGGATTCGCGATGTTCGCTGCGGCGATCGTTTTAAGCTCCTGCGTTGGAATGGACACGAAGGTTGAAATCTCCTCCGACGGTTCGGGCACGGTTGTAGCGGAATATAAGATATCCGAGGAACTCGCCGCTTTTGGCGAACTGGAAGCCAATAAGGAACTGCTGCCTATCCCCTTAAGCAGAGAAGACGTGGAAAAAAGTCTCGCAGGTTCCAGAGGTCTGGTATTAAAGTCCTGGTCGAGCAAAAAATCCGGAAGCGATCTCATAATCTCCACGGCCATCGCCTTTAAAGACCTGGACGCCCTCATGTTCTATCTGGATCCCAGCGGAACGCTCGCCACCCACAACAGTGGGTCAGCGGCTCAGGAAATTAGATTTTCCCTTGGAGACCGCATGCCCACCCTCGAACCGGATATGCGAGTTCTGGCGGAACAAGCCTTTGAACCCTATGCGTTCCGCTTCAGCATCCAGCTTCCGAAGGCTCCGCTCTATGCGAAATCAGAGCATCCTGCGATCACAAAACGCCAGGATGGCAATACGGTCCACTTTGAAGGCCGCATGAAGGATATAATCTCCACGGATACGGCGCCCAGCATGATTTTATCCTGGTAAGCCCAAGGTCAGAGCGCTCAAAGCAGCCCTTTACGTATCATTCTTCCGTACCGTCCTCGCATCCATTATTCCCAGGCTTCACTTTCTTCTCCGACAGACCCCGGGGAAGGAAACGGGCTCTCACCAATTGCCCCAAACCCCTGCTGTCGATATCCTGCATCGCCCTTCTGGCTTTTTCCGACCTGCTCGGCCCTTCTTCAAATAGTCCGGTCTGAAAGGTTGAAAGAGGCTTAAGGCCTTGAAGGCTTATTCCAATCAAACGGATCGGCCTGCGGCCGTCCCAGTTTTTATCCAGGAGATCCAGGGCTCCAGAAAGAATTTCTTCCGAAGCGGCAAATGCTTCGTTTCTGCTGTACTGCCGGTGGATGCAGCTGAAATCGGAAAACCTGATCTTGAGCCCGAGGGTCGAGGCTGAATCCCCCTTCATCGTTCTGGCGGCGAGTTCATCGGCGATCAGCCGGAGGGCGTCGATAATGCGCTGCCTGTCGGTGGAGTCACGCTGGAAGGTTCTTTCTCCGCTCATGGATGAACGTTTGGGTTCGGCGCTGTAGATTCCCGGGTCTTTACCAAGGGCTGCCTCGGATAGAAAGCTGGCGGCAGCCTTGCCTAGCTTGGACTCTAAAATATCTATGGGTGCGTCTTGAAGCTCCTCAATGCTGTGAATGCCCATCCTGTTTAATAGAGCTCTAGTCTTTTCCCCCGCGCCCCAGAGTTTTTCCAGGGGCAGGCCTGCCATAAAATCTTTTTCACAGCCCTCCGCAACGATGCAAAGACCGTCGGGTTTTTTTAGCCCCGATGCAATTTTCGCCACGTAGGAATTGACGCTCACCCCAATCGAAATTGTGAGTCCCGTCTGGCTATGAATATTTTCCTTTATACAGACAGCGGCATGTTCCGGCTCACCCCAGAGCCTTTCCGTTCCTGTCATATCCAGAAGAGCCTCATCGATGGATAACTGATGCAGATCGGGCGTGAAATCCCTTAGAATTCCCATTATTTTTCGGGAAACCTCGGCATAGCGTTCCATTCGCACCGGCAGGAAAATTCCCTGTGGGCAACGGCGATACGCCTCGGAAATTGGCATCGCCGAATGGAGACCGAAGGCTCTCGCCTCGTAGGAGCAGGTTGAAACAACACCCCTGTGCCCCGGAGAGGCTCCGACTATTACTGGCTTTCCCTTCAGCTCCGGTCTGTCGTTCTGTTCCACCGAGGCGAAGAATGCGTCAAGGTCTACATGAAATCGACAGGGTCGCATAATTAACGAGGATGACAATTTTTCACTCATGAGTCAATCGCACAACGCTACCGCTCTTTATTGACATTAAGGACGCTTTCCATTAGCTTTCTGCGAAGTGATTTGGTTAATTACCAGCGGGGCATCGCCCCGACATTCCACTCCCCTTACGGAGGAATCGATTAATGGCAAAAGCGAAATTTGTATTCGCATTCGGTAACGGCGTCGCAGAGGGCGCCGGTATGAGCAAAGACATTCTCGGCGGCAAAGGCCAGGGACTCATGGACATGACCAAGATTGGTCTTCCTGTTCCCGCCGGCTTTACAATCAGCATACCCGCCTGTGAAGAATACTACAAGGCAAAGCGCAAGCTCCCAAAAAATATTGTAGATGAAGTTAAGACCGCCGTCGCAAAGCTCGAAAAAATGACCGGCAAAAAGTTAGGCGACGCGAAGGATCCCCTCCTCGTTTCGGTACGCTCGGGCGCAGCCCGCTCAATGCCAGGAATGCTCGAGACGATTCTCAACCTGGGTCTTAACGACGTTTCCGTCCAGGGTCTTGCCGAGAATACCGGCAATCCCCGTTTTGCATATGATTCCTACCGACGCTTTATTCAGATGTATTCCACCACCGCCATGGGACTCTCCAAGGAGCCCATGGAGGAAATGCTTTCTGAGATGAAGAAAAAGCGCAACGTGAAGAACGACACCGATCTCTCAGCCCAGGATCTCAAGGAGCTCTGCGCCGAATTCAAGGCCTTCTACAAATCCAAGAAGGGCGATGAATTCCCCCAGGATCCCATGCTTCAGCTCTGGGGAGCCATCGATGCGGTATTCAACTCCTGGGAAGCCGAGAAGTCGGTAACCTACAGGCGTGTTGAAAAAATCACCGACCTCAAGGGCACGGCGGTCAATGTCGTGCAGATGGTCTTCGGTAACAAGGGCGACAACTCCGGCACCGGAGTATGCTTCACCCGCGACCCCAACTCCGGTAAGAACGAGTTCTACGGCGACTGCCTGATCAACGCCCAGGGCGAAGACGTGGTGGCCGGCATCCGCACCCCCATGCGTCTGATCGAGTTGGCTACCAAGCTTCCCAAGGCTTACAAGCAGCTGCTCAAGGTCAGAACGATCCTGGAGAAGAACTTCAAGGAAATGCAGGACCTGGAGTTCACCATTGAGGATGAGAAGCTCTACATGCTCCAGTGCCGCACCGGCAAGCGCCTGCCCGCCGCCGCCTTCAAGATCGCGGTGGACATGGTCAAGGAAGGCCTCATCACCAAGGAAGAGGCAATTCAGCGCATAACTCCCGAGCAGATCGAAGGCGTCTTCTATCCCATCATCGATGCGGCCGCTGTCGGCCCTGCCAAGCTTAAGGAACTCAAGCTCGCCACGGGCATCGACGCCGTTCCCGGCGCCGCGGCCGGCAAGCTGGTGTTCAACGCCGAGGATGCCGAGTCCATGGCTGCCAAGGGCGAGAAGGTCATTCTCATCCGCCGCGAAACCTCCCCCGAGGATGTGGGCGGCATGTTCGCAGCCCAGGGTATTCTCACCGCCACCGGCGGCAAGACATCCCACGCCGCCGTCGTTGCCCGCGGCTGGGGCAAGTGCTGCATCGTAGGCTGCGAAGCCCTGGACATCGATGACAAGGCCAAGCTCGTGCGCGTAGGCGGCAAGGTGCTCAAGCAGGGCGATGAGGTTACTCTCAACGGCACCACCGGCGAGGTTTTCGCCACTTCAATGCCCTTGACCAAGCCCGAGCAGTCCAAGGAATTCAAAACCCTCCTCACCTGGTGCGACAAGGTCCGCAGCATGAAGGTCCGCACCAACGCCGACACCCCCCAGGACGCAGCCAAGGCCGTGGAACTGGGTGCCGAAGGCATCGGCCTCTGCCGCACAGAGCACATGTTCTTCAAGGACTTCAAGAATCCCGCCAACTCCGAAAAGCGCCAGCTGGCTATTCAAGAGATGATAATCGCCGACGATCTGGAGACCAGGAAAAAGGCGCTCGCCAAGCTCCTGCCCTTCCAGCGCGAAGACTTTATCGGAATTTTCGAAGCCATGAACGGCAAGCCCGTCACCATCAGGCTCATCGATCCTCCCCTGCACGAGTTCACTCCCAAGGATGACAGCGGGGTCAACAAGCTCTCCAAGATCACCGGCAAGAGTCCTGAGTTTATCAGGATGCGCTGCGAGCAGCTCCATGAATCCAATCCCATGCTCGGCCACAGGGGTTGCCGCCTAGCCATCACCTATCCCGAGATCCTGGAAATGCAGGTAACGGCTATCATCGAAGCCGCCGTGGAGTGCGACAAGAAAAAGGTCAAGGTTCTGCCCGAGATCATGATTCCCCTCACCATGGACAAAAAGGAATTCCAGCTTCTGGCCGATCAGACCAAGGCCGTGGCCGATGCGATAATCGCCAAAGCCAAGTCCAAGGTTAAGTATCTTGTAGGCACCATGATCGAGATTCCCAGGGCCGCCCTTCTGGCCGACGAGATCGCCGAATCCGCGGAGTTCTTCTCCTTCGGCACCAACGACCTCACTCAGATGACCCTGGGCCTTTCCAGGGACGATGCCGGTCGTTTCCTCCCGGATTATGTCATGTCCGAAAAGGAAGGCGGAAAAGCTATCTTCGCCCAGGACCCCTTTGTGTCTATCGACCAGAGCGGCGTAGGCAAGCTGGTGAAGATGGGTATCGAGGGTGGACGTTCCACCAGCCCCAACCTTAAGGTTGGCATCTGCGGCGAGCACGGCGGCGAGGCCAAGAGCGTCAAGTTCTGCCACTCCGTGGGAATGAACTACGTTTCCTGCTCACCCTACAGGGTGCCCATTGCCCGGCTGGCGGCTGCCCAGGCGGTGATCGAAGATTCGGCGAAAAAGACTCCGGCCAAGAAGTCTCCGGCCAAGAAGTCTCCGGCCAAGAAGACCGCCAAGATCGGCGCTAAGCCTGCCGCCAAAGCTGCTTCCAAGACGCCTGCCAAGGCTCCAGCTAAGTCTGCAGCGACTCCCGCCAGAGGCAGGGGCAGGCCCAGCGCCAAGGCTGTAAAAGAAACGGCTGTAAAGGCCAAGAAAGTTTCCGCCATCAAGGCGGCTCCCAAGGCAGCGGCCAAGAAGGCAATCAAGGCGACTGCGGTTAAGTCGGTTAAAAAGCCGGCGAAGGCCGCCGTGAAGACTGCTCCCAAGACTAAGGCCGCCAAGACAGTAGCCGTAAAGACGCTCAAGGCCAAGGTTTCTCCGGCGAAGATGCCGAAGGCGGCCAAGGCCGCTCCCAAGGCTAAGCGCCCGGTGGGCAAGCCCAAGGGTTCTTCCAAGAAATAAGTTCCTCGAACCTTGTTGGTAAAGAGGTCGTCCAGGATACCTGGGCGACCTCTTTCTTTTCTTTTTACTATTACATGTCTTTACATCAGCGCATACCCAGGAAGATAATCCCGCTTCCTCGA
>JAVEYV010000022.1:0-14697 GCA_034003305.1 Spirochaetia bacterium
CTTAGGCCGCGGCGGACCGCAGGCAATGCTCAAGGGAGAAATGCCCAAGGATTTCAAGGGGACGATGAAAAAACTCCTGGGATATATGGGAGTCTACAAATACCAGGCGGGCATCGTGCTCGTGCTCGCCGCCTTATCGACGGTGTTCTCCATTTTCGGGCCCAAGATTCTCGGAAGAGCGACGACAACCCTGGTGGAGGGAGTGGTATCGAGCATGAGGGGCGGGCCCGGAATAGATTTTGACGCTCTGGCCGCAATCCTCGGCACTGTCCTGGGCCTCTATCTGGTTGCGGCTTTGTTGTCGTATGTACAGGGCTGGATCATGGCGGGGGTTTCGGCAAAACTCACACTGCGCTTCAGGCAGGATCTCCAGACTAAGATAAACCGCATGCCTCTTCGCTATTTCGATGCGACCAGCCATGGCGAAGTGCTCTCGAGAATGACCAATGATGTGGATACGGTCAACCAAACACTGAATCAGAGCCTCTCTCAGATGATCATCTCCGTGGTGGGCATCGTGGGTGCCTTTATCATGATGCTCAGCATCAGCTGGCAGATGACCGCCGTCGCGTTCATAACCATTCCGCTCTCACTGGGGATTATTCGATTCGTGGTGGGGAAATCCCAAAAATACTACAGCCGTCAGCAGGAATTCCTAGGCCATGTGAATGGGCACATAGAGGAAATATTTTCCAGCCACGGCGTGGTGAAAGCCTTCAATGGAGAGGCTAAAAACCAGGCAGTTTTCGACCGGATTAACGATACTCTTTATAGTTCGGCGTGGAAATCCCAGTTTCTTTCTTCCATAATGATGCCGGTGATGAATTTTGTGGGAAATCTCGGCTACGTGGGCGTGACTATTTTAGGCGGCTATCTCGCCGCTACCAGGGCTATCACCGTGGGCGATGTGCAGGCTTTTATCCAGTACATCCGTTCCTTTACCCATCCCATGTCGCAGATAGCCAATATCTCCAACGTACTTCAGCAGACGGCAGCCTCGGCGGAGCGGGTGTTCGCATTCCTGGAAGAAAATGAAGAGAAACCTGAAACAGCCCTGACCGGGCCGCAGCTCAAGGTCGAAGGTACTATCGATTTTCGCAGCGTAAAATTCGGCTATTCCAAGGATGTTCCTGTTATCCATTCTTTTTCCGCCGCAATAAAAGCGGGAATGCGGGTGGCAATCGTAGGCCCGACAGGGGCCGGAAAAACCACCATGGTCAAGCTCCTTATGCGCTTCTACGATGTGGATGAGGGTGAGATCCTGGTGGATGGGAAGAATATTAACAGCTATCAGCGGCAGGGTCTGCGCAGGCTTTTCGGCATGGTATTGCAGGATACCTGGCTTTTTTCCGGCACGATCATGGACAATATCCGCTACGGCAGACAAGGGGCGAGCGAAGAAGAAGTGTACGCCGCAGCCCAGGCTGCCCACGCGGATCATTTTATCCGCGCGTTTCCCGATGGGTACAATACCGTGCTGAACGAGGAGACGAGCAATATATCCCAGGGGCAGAAACAGCTGTTAACCATAGCCCGGGCAATATTGGCCGACCCCCCCTTGCTTATTCTGGACGAGGCTACCAGTTCCGTGGATACTCACACTGAAGCGCTGATTCAGAAGGCCATGGCTAATCTCATGAAGGGAAGAACAAGCTTTATCATAGCCCACAGGCTCTCCACGATACGCGACGCCGACCTCATCCTGGTCATGGACTCGGGCGATATCGTGGAACAGGGCACCCATGAAGCCCTGTTGCGCAAGAATGGTTTTTATTCAGGGCTCTACAACAGTCAATTTGAGACCAAAGAGTAGCGCTTTTATGCAGTGCCTTAGAGCACAGCGCTTTCGCACCGCACCTCAAGAGTAATCACATCGATGAACTTTTCGAGCTGTTTTTCAACTTTCTCGAGAGCGTTGTGCGCTCCTGAAACGACAAGCGTTATGCGATTTGTGTCTTGCTCGTCATTTGGCTTTGTGGTCAGGCTTTCCAGCCTGTAGCCGCGGCCGTCAAAAAGCCTGGCTATGCGGGAGAGCACGCCTTCGTGATTTTCAACCAATAGCGATACTGTATGGGTCATGGGATCCTCCTTGTGAGCGTTATACGCTCAGGTTCTCGTAAAGCATCTCGTCGTTTCCCTTTCCGGGGGCGACTATCGGCCAGACATTGGCTTCCCGGGAAATGCGGCAATCGATAACCGCAGGTCTTCCCGATTCACCTGCGCTTTTAAGGGTTTTCTGCAGCTGCTCAAGGGTGTCGACCTTGTATCCTAAGGCGCCGTAAGCCTTGGCTATGCCGGCGAAATCGGGCGCATAGGGCGGACAGTGCCCGCCTGGATTGCTGCAGTTTCTGTCGCAGCCCGATTGGATTTGCAGGCAGGTAGAGGAATAGCGGCGCCGGTAGAAGAGTTCCTGCCATTGACGCACCATGCCCAGGTAGCCGTTGTTGAGAATAAGCACGATGACCGGCAAGCTTTCCTGCACGCAGGTAGCCAACTCCTGAATGTTCATCTGGAACGAACCGTCGCCGGCTATTACAACAACGGGCTTGTCCGGCTGGGCGGCCTGGGCTCCTAAGCCTGCGGGGAAGCCGTACCCCATGGTGCCCAGGCCGCCCGATGTCAGCCAACGCCTGGGAGCGGTAAAGGACAGATACTGGGCTGCCCACATCTGATTTTGCCCCACCTCTGTTGTCACTACCGAATCGGGGAATACCAGGCTTACAGTCTCCAGTATTTCCCTGGGGCTGGGCAGTCCTTCTTCGTCTTTTTTTTCGTTTCTGGCCAGCTCTTTTTCCAGCGCCCTATAGCCCTCTACTTCCTCGAGCCAGGGGCTCAAGGTCTCGGTATCTGGCGCGGTCGGAAGCTGTGCGCATAGCGCGTTGAGCACGAGCGCCAGGTCGCCGACCACGGGGATATCCACTTCCAGGTTTCTGCCTATGGAGGAAGGATCGATGTCCACGTGGGCTTTCACAGCCCTGGGCGCAAAGCGGCTGAGCTCGCCGGTGGCACGGTCGTCAAAGCGCACCCCCAGGCCTATCAGAAGATCGCAGGAACTTAAAGCCTTGTTGGCGCCTACCGATCCGTGCATGCCCAGCATGCCCAGATTGAGCGGGTGCCGGGAATCCGCCACGCCTATGCCCATGAGGGATGTGACGAAGGGGAAGCCGGTGGCATCCAGGAGCCTCCGGAACCCTTGGGCAGCGTTGGCGATGACGAGGCCGCCGCCTAAAAAGAACAGAGGGCGCGTGGCTGTTTTCATAGCCTCCGCAAGCTCGCGCAACGCTTCAGGTTTGGGGTCGCCAACGGGTTTGTAGCCTCTGATCGTTACCTCTTGAGGGTAGGAATCTTCATATACTTCGTTCTGCACATCCTTGGGCACATCCACCACGATGGGGCCTGGTCTGCCGGCTGCGGCGAGAAAAAAGGACTTGCGCATGATTTCCGCCAGTGTTTCGCGTTTTGTGACCAGGTAGTTATGCTTGGTGACCGGTTGGGTTATGCCGATTGTGTCTGCTTCCTGAAACGCGTCGTTGCCCAGCATGGCCCGGCTTACCTGGCCTGTGATGCAGACTATGGGCACCGAATCGAATCGGGCAGTGGCGAGGCCTGTAACCGTGTTGGTAGCGCCTGGTCCGCTGGTGGCGATGCAGACCCCCACTTTGCCGGTGACCCGGGCATAACCGTCTGCGGCATGGACCGCAGCCTGTTCGTGCCGCGTAAGGATTACCCTTATATCCCTTGCGTCGTAGAGTGCATCGAAAATTGGAATGACCGCTCCCCCGGGATAGCCGAATACGGTATCCACCTTTTCCTGTCTGAGGGCTTCAACGATCATCTGCGCTCCGGTTCTCTCCAAGATACGGCTCCTTTTCTTCCACAGGCGGGGCAGACCCCAAGGGCCTCGGCTCCCATAGCCTATCGAGCCAATTTCAAAAGTCTGTTAACTTTTAAAAATTGGCTTTGTAGTTTCGTCCATTTTTATGCTAAAAGCATGAAAATGGACGAAACGTACGCACCTTAAAGGTAGCTTTTGCAAAACTCGTCTTACTTTTGCAAAAGCCTCTGTCAACAGATAAAAAAAGGCCGTCCTTCCCGAAGGAAGAACGGCCTATTAGTCGCCTCGCGACCGGCAGTCTATTCTTCCCTCTTCACCCCGGGGGTAATAATAATGGAGGAAATAATAATGATGCCGTTGCGGGCGCTGACTGCCATGATGGAGCTGAGTTAAGTATATCGGCGTTCGGTTGTCAAGAGCTATTTTCACAAATATTTGAAAATTGTCAAAAAAGTGCATAAAAATTTAAAATTGGGCTTGACAGCCCGGTTTAAGCCATTCAATACTCTCCGAACAATGAAACGAAGCACTATGGCCGGCATCATTATTATCATTTCCTCGATTATTATCCCCAAAAGGGGTGTGGAGGAAGTGTAGACAGCCGCCAAGGCGGACGTCATACGGCGAGACAGAGGCCGTCCTTCCTTCGGGAAGGACGGCCTCTTCGTTTATCCGGAGCTTAGGGAAAGAAAACGGAGGATGCAGATGCGAAACAGTTTTGAGTCCAAGGTATTCAAAAGCGAAACCGTGTGGTTGGGACCTCATCAGGAGATGGTGGTGCGGGGAGGAAGGGATCTTTTTCACCTTCTGCCCAAGGCCTTCGAAGGGGTAAAGCAGATCGGCGTGCTGGGCTGGGGAAGCCAGGGTCCTGCCCAGGCTCAAAACCTGCGGGAGTCGCTGGAGGGTACCGCTGTCAAGGTAAAAGTTGGCCTTCGCCGCTCCTCCGCGTCCTGGAAGGCCGCACAGGCCGTGGGCTTTACCGAGGAAAACGGAACATTGGGCGAGATGATGGCTGTCGCCGGCGAATCCGACCTCGTGCTGGTTCTTATTTCGGATGCCGCCCAGGCCGAGCTCTATCCCGAGCTTTTCAAGGTGCTCAAGCCCGGCGCCACCCTGGGATTTTCCCACGGTTTCCTTTTAGGTGCGCTTAAAATCAACGGCGATTCATTTCCCAAGAACATCAACGTTATCGGCGTCTGTCCCAAGGGGATGGGACCTTCGGTCCGAAAGCTCTATGTGCAGGGCAAGTCGGTAAACGGCGCGGGCATCAACAACAGCTTTGCGGTGGAGCAGGATGTGAACGGCAAGGCAACCGATTACGCCCTGGCATGGTCGGTGGCCTTGGGAGCTCCTTACACCTTCAAGACTACGCTTGAACAGGAATACAAGTCCGATATCTTCGGCGAAAGAGCGGTCCTTTTGGGCGGTGTCCACGCCATCGTTGAATTCCTTTTCCGTCACTACCAGAACCTGGGTGCGACGCCGGAAGAAGCCTTTGTGCGGTCCACCGAAAGCCTCACCGGTCCCATCACCAAAACCTTGAGCCGCTCGGGTTTCCTGGGAGTTTACGAGTCCCTTTCCGAGGAGGGCAAGAAGGTTTTCCGCCAGGCTTATGGCGCAGCATACAGGCCAAGCTACGAAGTCCACTACGAGATCTACCAGGAGGTAGCCTCGGGCAACGAGATCCGCTCGGTGCTCCTGGCCGCGGACAGAATGAAAAAGATTCCCATGGGCAAGATCGATGAGAGCTATATGTGGAAGGTGGGAGAGAAGGTGAGGGCGGCCCGGAGTTCGGCGCCAGTTCCCCTGGATCCCTTTACCGCCGGCGTGTATGTGGCGGCCATGGTGGCCCAGGTGGACCTGCTGGAAGAAATGGGCCACGCTTATTCCGAGATTGTAAACGAATCGGTGATCGAGGCCGTGGATTCCCTCAATCCCTTCATGCACTACAAGGGCGTTTCCTTTATGGTGGACAACTGCTCCATCACCGCCCGGCTGGGAAGCCGCAAGTGGGCCCCGCGCTACGACTACCTCTACATGCAGCAGTCCGTTCCCCTTTGGGCGGAGGGCAAGGGCGAGGATGAGGGTCTCTGGAAAAAGTTTATGGAACACCCGGTACACAAAGCCCTGGCCACAGCCTCCTCCATGCGTCCCAGCGTGGACATCGCCGTAGGCGGCTGAAAAGCCTGGCCGGGAAGAAACATTAAGGCCCCGGCCTAGTCCGGGAAGGGCTTGTTTCTTTCCCGTTTGGCCATTCCGTGGGCCTTTTTAGATGCCAGGCGGCGTTCCTTGGCGGCTTTTCCCGGCTTTGTGGGTATGCGCGGCGGAGTGCGCTTCGCCGCGCTTGTTATAAGGTCGAATAGGCGCTCCAGCGCCCTGGTTCTGTTGGCCCACTGGCTGCGTTCGTCCTGAACCTGTATGGATAAAATGCCTTCGGCATCCATGCGGTTGATGAGTTTTTCCGCAACACGCCGCCGTTCGGCTTCGCTCAGGCCTTCCACGTTTTTAAGGTCAAGCCTGGCGGTAACCTTCGTGTTGAGTTTGTTGACGTTCTGCCCTCCAGGGCCGCTGGATCTGGAGAAATCGAATTGAACTGCGTTGAGCAATGAATTTCTTATTTCTTGAGTATCCATGCGTGTATCATTCTTTGATAGGAGGGTTATTGGTTTTTTTTTCTGGATTTTCTGAATTTGATATACCGCGCAACTTCTCAAGCGCGCTGGAAAGATGCAGCCTCTGCGCTTCGATGGCTTTCTCGGAGTTCTTGGCCGCAATGGCGTCGACTAACGCGGTATGTTCACCCAGTATTTTCGCAGGCCATGTTTCCAAGGCAAGAAGCTTGAAACGGCTGATGGTGATGTAATTATCCATGGTGGAATGCATCCCTTCATATAGACGGGTTAGGAGAGGATTTTTAGCCGCCTCCACAACGAGCATGTGGAGCATGGAGTCCCACTGCGCGCCGGTGGATGCGCCTGAGTCGGGGCTGTCTTGAACCGCGGCGAGATGGGCGATGCACGAGCGCATCCGGGATATGTCTTCCTCGCTTCGGCGAAGCGCCGCCTGTCCGGCTATTGGGGGTTCGATGAGAAGACGCATTTCCATGAGGTTGATAAGCAAATCTCCGGGCCAGAATGTGGCGTATTTCATGCTTGCTGAAAAATCAGCCGATTCAGGTGCCTTTATGAACGCCCCCTGGCGCTCTCTGATTTCTATGTAGCCCAGGGCTTCGAGGGTAATGATAGCTTCCCGAAGGAGACTGCGGCTTACGCCAAGATCAAGGGCAAGATTTCTTTCAGGAGGTAATTTGTTATCGGAAAAAATTGCTGGATCCAGGATCATCCTTTGAAGGCGCCTGACCAGCTCTTCTCGCTTTTTTTCCATGGTTCGCTCCACAATTCTATTGACAGCAGTATAATACTGATTTACCATAATTACAACATGGTCCTACCTTGGTAGGACCATAAAAATAGGAGGAGATCATGAAACGCATTCTTGTCTGTCTGGTAATCGCCTTGGCTCTGTTGGCTCCGGCCTTCGCCCTGGATATCAAGCTCGCCCACGTGGTTAACGAGCAGGATTCCTTCCATTTGGCAGCGGTAAAGTTCCAGGAACTGGCGGCCAAGTACACAAACGGCGAAGTAAAGGTAACCATATTCCCCAACGCCGTTCTCGGCGACGAACGTACCCTGCTGGAGCGCATGAAGATGGGCGTCGTGGATGCGGCTATCATCACCAACGGTCCCTTTATCAACTTTGTGCCCAAGTTCGGCGCCATTGATCTGCCCTTCCTCTTCAGGGATCCGGCCCATGCCTACGCTGTTTTGGATGGTCCGATCGGTGATTCGCTTTTCGCCGAACTGGAAAGCCAAGGCTGGAAAGGTCTTGCCTGGGCGGAGCGCGGATTCCGCAACCTCACCAATAGCAAGAAAGCCGTCGAAAGCCCCGCAGATCTGAAGGGTCTCAAGATCAGGCTTATGCAGAATCAGATCTATGTGGACTCTTTTAAAGCCTTGGGAGCCAATGCCGTGCCCATGGCCTGGACCGAAGCTCTCACAGCCTTGCAGCAGAAAACCATCGACGGGCAGGAAAACCCCTTGAATGTCATCGTTTCCTTCAAGCTCTACGATAGCCAGAAGTACATGACCATCACACGCCATGCCTATGCGCCCGCTCCCCTCATAATGAGCATGCTCACATGGAAGAAGCTCAAGCCCGCTCAGCAGGAAGCCTTGATAAGGGCAGCCAGGGAAGCCGCTCAGTATGAAAGGGACTTCAACAACGCCAGCGAAGCCGGATGGATGAAGGATCTGGCCGCCAAGGGAATGATAATCTCCCAGCCCAACCTCAAGCCCTTCCTCGACGCCGTCCAGCCTGTCTATCAGCAGTACTCCGCCCAGTTTGGGAAAGAGTTCATCGACAGTATCCTGGCTACGAAATAAGGGGTGGTGGCGATGACCACATCCAATGCGAGGAAGCCCTTTGGGGGCTTCCTCCATTCTCTGAGCGACAAGGTGAACACTCTTACCGAAGCAGCGCTTTTTGCGACTCTTGTGATAATGGTGATCGTAACAATACTGCAAGTGGTTTTTAGGTTTTTCTTTGAAGCGCTGACCTGGTCCGAGGAGGCTGCCTGCTTTCTATTGGTATTCGCTAGTCTCCTCGGAACGGCGGTCGCTTTTAAAAAGGGCAACCACATCGCGGTAACATTCCTAGTGGACAAAATGGGGGTTACCGGGAAAAAAGTCGCTCAGACGCTGATCGCGCTCCTGGGGCTGGTCTTTTTCGGCATTGTGGCGTATTACGGCGCTTACCTCATGAAGGTCGAGGCAGGCCAGCTTACGCCCGCGCTGCTTATCTCCATGAAATGGATTTATCTGCAGTACCCCCTGGTAGGCTCTATCATCGTGCTTCACCTGGCAGACTCGATCGTAAAGACCTGGGAGGAACGCTGATATGGGATACCTAATCTTTGGAGCCTTCTTCGTGTTGCTTGTCATCGGGGTACCCATAGGTCTCTCCATAGGCTTATCAGCCCTGATCGTGTTTATCGCCAGCGGGATACCCTTACAGCTTGTACCCCAGACACTGTTTGAGGGCAATAATTCCTTCTCGCTGGTAGCCGTTCCCTTCTTCGTGTTTGCGGGGGACATTCTGGCAAAAGGCGGAATTTCCGAGCGCATTGTCGCTTTTGCCGAGGCTGCCCTGGGCAAGATTCGCGGAGGCCTTTCCATCGTCTCGGTCCTCGCCTCCATGTTTATTGCGGCTATCTCCGGATCCGGCGCGGCGACGACTGCGGCGGTAGGGGCATCGCTTCTGCCCGACCTTAAGGAAAAGAAATACGACGTGGATTTCTCCGCAGCCCTCATCGCTTCGGCGGGTACGATCGGGGTGGTAATTCCGCCCTCTGTCCCCATGGTTCTCTACGCAGTCATAGCGGGGGAATCGGTGGCCAAGCTCTTTCTTGGCGGATTCATTCCCGGAACCCTCATGGGGCTAGGTTTGATTTTCTGGGCCCTGCGAGTGGCAAAAAAGAGAGGCTATCCCGCGGGGAAACGCTATCCTGCGAAGGAAATCCTCAAACGTTTCGGTTCGGCTACCTGGGGGCTCATGACACCGGTCATTATCCTTGGAGGAATATTCTCCGGGGTATTCACTCCTTCGGAAGCTGCGGCGGTCGCGGTAGTCTATACGGTGCTTGTAGCCGTCTTTGTCTATAAAGCGGTGGACTTGAAAAAGTTCTACAAGCTCGTGGTGGGATCGGGCGTAACATCAGCCTTGATTATGTTCATCATCGCCACGGCCAAGGTATTCGGCTGGGGATTAGCGTTTTACCAGATTCCCCAGGCGGTGGCAGGCGCCATACTCGGGCTGGCAAACAACAATCTTGTCCTCGTCTATCTGTTCATAGACATCATTATTCTGCTTGCGGGCATGTTTATGGAAACCGCCTCCGCGCTGATCATTCTAACGCCTATCTTTATCCCTGCGATACTTGGAGTGGGCGGCAATCTTATCCATTTCGGCGTTGTTCTCACCGTTGGCCTGGCCATCGGCATGGCTACGCCGCCTGTGGCGATCGACATTTATGTGGCCAGCGCCATAACGGGACTGCCTATGGGCAGAATCACAAAGCCGATTATTCCCATGGTGCTGATTCTGATTACGGTATTTTTGCTGATAACCTACGTCCCGCAGCTGGTGCTGTTTCTGCCCAGCCTTGGTTGACGGTATTGTCCGGCGGCCTGGATATAACCAGGAACCGCGGTTTTTAAGGAGCCTATTATGAGAAGCGACAAAGCGAAAAAGGGACCCGAACGAGCCCCGCATCGCTCTTTGATGAAAGCGGCGGGGTACGCCGATTGGGAGATAGAGCGGCCCTGGATAGGGGTGGCGAATGCCTATAACCAGATAATCCCCGGCCATGTGCATCTGCGCAGAATCGTAGACGCGGTCAAGGCGGGTATTTATGCCGCTGGCGGCCTGCCCATCGAATTCCCCACCATCGGTGTCTGTGACGGCATCGCCATGAACCATATCGGGATGAAGTTTTCACTTCCTTCCCGGGAACTCATCATGGATTCGGTGGAGGTGATGACTCAGGCTCATGCCTTCGACGGCCTGGTTTTGGTGACGAACTGCGACAAGATTATACCGGGAATGGCGATGGCGGCGGCGCGGCTTAACGTGCCTTCTCTTGTGGTTTCCGGCGGACCGATGCTCACCGGATTGCTCCATGGCAAGGAAGTCGATCTCAACACGGTCTTCGAGACGGTCGGCAAGCATATTGTCGGAATGGCTACGGATGAAGAACTCCTGGAGGTCGAAAACGCCGCCTGTCCAGGCTGCGGCTCCTGTTCGGGCATGTTTACCGCCAACACCATGAACTGCTTGATGGAAGTTCTCGGCCTCGGCCTTCCCGGCAACGGCACTATCCCAGCCGTGTACGCCGCTAGAGACCGCCTGGCCAAGGATGCCGGCAGGGCTATCATGCATCTCGTTGAAAAAGACATAAAGCCGAGGGATATCCTTACCCGCAAGGCCTTTGAGAACGCCGTGGCCGTGGATCTCGCCTTGGGCGGCTCGACGAATACGACACTGCACCTTCCCGCCATTGCGCACGCGGCGGATGTAGATTTCGATATCGAGCTGTTTAACCAAATCGGAAGCAAGGTACCCCATCTCTGTTCCATGTCTCCCGGCGGTTCCCATCATATCCAGGATCTCTATCAGGCAGGCGGCGTCCAGGCTCTCATGGCCCAGCTCGCGGCCGGGGGTCTGCTCCACGAAGACTGCATCACGGTTACGGGCAGAACGGTAAAGGAAAACATCAAGGGAGCACAGGTTAGGAATTCTGAGGTGATTCGGCCTCTGGATAGGCCATACCATGCCACCGGCGGCCTGGCCATACTCAGGGGATCCCTGGCTCCCGACGGCGCCGTCGTCAAGCAGTCCGCCGTCGCGCCTGAGATGCTGGTGCACAAGGGACCTGCCAGGGTATTCGAGAGCGAGGAAGAGGCCTTTGCCGCGATTAAGGCCAAGAAAATCGTGGACGGCGACGTACTGGTAATCCGTTACGAAGGCCCCAAGGGCGGCCCAGGCATGCGCGAGATGCTTACTCCCACATCGGCCCTGGCCGGCATGGGCATGGACAAGACCGTCGCCCTCATCACCGACGGCAGGTTCTCCGGAGCCTCTCGGGGCGCCTCGATCGGCCATGTTTCCCCCGAAGCTGCCGTTGCAGGGCCCATTGCCCTTGTGCGCGAAGGCGACATGATCAGTATCGACATCCCGGCCAAGAAGCTGGATCTTCTCGTGGACGGGGCCGAACTGGCGCGACGCAAAGCGCAATGGAAGCCCTATGTCCAGCCCGTGGATAGCGGCTTCCTTAGTCGCTACCGCAGGGTGACGACTTCGGGCAATAAGGGAGCGGTGCTGGAGTAGGCCGCAGCGGATAGACTGAGTTTAGTGGGGCTGTCCTGGAGAAATCCGGGACAGCCCCACGCGTTTTGGCGAAAGAGGGAAAAGTATTTTTGCCCTTGATACTATACAAATGTATAGGTATACTTCGAATATGGGTAGGGGTCTTTCCTTTGAAGGGATCGATGTAGCCTTCGGTCTGTCGCTGCCGGGGCAAGGTGCGGGCTGGGGGGCGGCCGCAGCGCCGCTGGACTGGGGCAGTACTGCAGCTTTGCTGAATGGGGGTGCCCGCGCAGCGCCGCTGGACCGGGATGCCGCCGCGCCGTTTAGGCGGGTTCTGGGAGATTTTCTGCCCGATGAAGGTTTTTTATCCGCCGAGCTGCCTATTGAAGCGCTTGCCGGTACAGCAGGAAGCGGCGCTTCGCTTTCGCGCGGGGACTTGCGGGTGGCGTCTAGGGCTGGGGCGCCGGTGAAGGATTTCTGCCTGCGCCTGGGACGGCCCTTTATCGATCCGGATTGTCCCGCCGGGCCTTACCGGGCAGCGGCGGCGGAATGTCGGGCTTTGTATGATCGGTGCGCGCCCGCGGCAACGCCGCCGGGGGCTCCGGCCGCCAGGATTCCTGCCGCTGCCAAGCCGGGGGTTTCAGCCTTTCTGCTCGAATTTCCCCTTGCCTTCGCCTACGGGACAAGGGAGCGCCGCCACCTGGACAGGCTTGTCAGGGATTTGGCGGGGCTGCCTCTGGCAATCGCTTTTTTCAATCCTGGATGGTATTCCCTGCGGGTTATCGAGGCGTTCAGGGAGAAGAATATAGGGCTTTGTCTCATGGATTTCCCTTCGCCCAGGGGGGGCAGGGGCGATGTCGCCGGCAGCGCTCCCCCCCGATTCGACATGGCCACCTCATCCCTGGTCTATCTCAAATTCCATGGCTTCAGCCCCGCAAGGGCAGCTGCCGGCGAACTTAAGGCACGGCTTGGCTCCTGGATCCCCAGGCTCGAGGCCCTGGCCCTTCAGGCCCAGACGCTCAGGATCGTATTCCAGGGCGAGGCAGGCTAGATGGCCGGCACCATTCTGCATATCAACGCCGTCGGGCTCATGGCGGCCATTGCGGAACTTAAGGACGGGTCGCTGCGCCGTCGTCCCTTTGTGGTGGCTAACCAGGGGCTTTCAAGGGCTGTGGTGCTGGATCTCTCGCCCCAGGCCCATCGGGAGGGGATCCGCCGGGGCATGCTTTTGTCCCTGGCCCAGCGAAGCCTGCCTGGCCTAAAGGTGGTGGAACCCGATTCCCGCCGCTGCGCCGAGGCTGACGAGCTTATGTGGAAAATGGCCCTGGGGCTCACTCCCCTGGTGGAGAAATGTGGGCGGGGGCACCTTTTTTTGGATCTCGCGGGTACCGGAAGGATGAGCGGGCCGCCCCAGGACGCATCCATGCGTCTGCGCCGAGAAATCATCGCCAGAGAAGGAATTTCTCCCACTATAGCTCTGGCATCCACCAAGACTTCCACCAAGGTCGCCACCAGGGTTTTCAGGCCCGGCGGCTTTGTCGCCCTGGCGCCTCACGAGGAAACCCAGCTGGTCCGGCTCCAGCCTGTGGAGCTTTTGCCCGGCATTGGTCCGGTGCTCAAGGATAGGCTCAGCCTTCTGGACATCGAGGTTATAGGCGCGCTTGCGGACTTAAGGCCCTTCGAGGCGAGAGCTATAGGCCCCCGGGGCCCGGATTTGGTGATTCGCGCCCGGGGAGTGGACGACTCGCCGGTGAACCCCCAAGCCCCCGAGCGACGCTGTCTGGAGGAGTCGGCTGTTCTGGAGCCCGACAGCGCCGAGCCGGAATTTCTTCGTCTTAGCGTTGTTCGTCTTACCGCGGCGCTTGGCTTTGAAGCGAGAAAGCAGGGAATGGGCGCGCACAGGGTGGGGGTAAGGCTGGATTTTACCGACGGCAAAGAGGGTTTTGCCGCCCTGCGGCTGCCCCGGGCAATGTACAGGGACGACGAGCTGGCACTGGCGGCTTGCGAGGCGGCCCGCCGCGCGTTTTCCCGGCGAGTGCGGGTCAGGCGGGTTACGCTCAGGCTGTCGGAATTCGGCGCGGCGGGCCCGGAACTCGACCTTTTCGATCCTCGGGATGCCAAGGTCGAACGGCTTCAGGGCGCCCTGGACCGCGTACATTCCCGGCACGGCCTTGCCTCCATTGTGCCCTGCGCCCTGCTCTCCCTGGACCAGGGCCTGCGGGCAGGAGCCTGACATGCCTGCTTTGGCACCAGGCGGCCCCGTTTCGCCCAGTGGCAAGCCCTTTCCGAAAAAAAATCCCGCCCCGGCCCCCCTCGTGCCCCTGCTTGTGCAGTCCTGCTACTCCTTCTTGCGGGGGGTGCCCAGGCCTAAGGACTTTGTCGATGCCGCGAAAAAGGCGGGGCTTTCCCGCCTGGCGCTTACCGACCGCAATAGCATGCACGGCCTGCCTGCCTTTGCGGAAGCCTGCAGCAAAGCCGGGATCAAGCCTATCGCGGGAGTTGAGTTCGCCGACTCTTCGGGCAGGCTCGCGCTTATCGCCCGGACCGGCAGAGGCTTTTCCTTTCTCACCCAAACCCTCACCGCCCTGGCCAATCCGGGCTTCAGCGTGGCGGTATCGGGAGCCCTAGCCAGCCACCGGGACAAGGCTAAAGGCAAGGGCGATCCTGCGGACATTATCGATACCCTGCGGGAATTCAGGGCCGAGTATACCCGGGATCTCTTTGTCCTCAGCGACGACCCGAAGGCATTGAATCGCCTGCAAGCCTCCTCGCCCCAAACCCCTGTTCCGCCGCTGGAATACCTTCTCGGTGAATCCAGTCCCAACCCCGACGGCCCTGATTCCTGGCTTTACTGCCTCGTCACTCCCTGCAATAAGGCCCGCTGGGCCGCGTTGGCCGCCACAGGCATTCCCCCGGCGGCCAGCCCGGAAATCCGCTTT
>JAVEYV010000023.1:0-14196 GCA_034003305.1 Spirochaetia bacterium
GACTCCGGCGTCACCTGGTTTGACGGAAACTGGTCCGAATACGCCGAATGGCGGCGTCAGCAGCTGGGAGCCGAAGCCGACAGGCCGCACAGAATCGTGTACCGGAAGCTGGAACGCTAGGCCGGAGGGCTGAGCCTTGAAAATTAGCCTAAGCGATCAGCCTTAGGCTCAGTCAATACGCCTTTATTCAGCCTGTAGTGTACCCAAGCCGCCATCTAAGGCGGCTTTTTTCTTTTCCCTGTCCAGATGCCTGAAAAAATGAACCGTGAAGGGTATGCAGCAGAGAAAGGTCAAAAGGTCAGCCCCGGGCTGAGCGAGCTGAATGCCCTTAAGTCCTATGAAGCGAGGCAATATGAGAAGTAGGGGAATAAGACAGATGCCCTGTCTGAGGGTGGCCAGCATTGTCGCCGTCCATGCCTTGCCGATGGACTGGAAGGTCATGTTGCAGACCACCCCAAGGCTGATCAGGGGCATGGACATGCACAGGTAGCGGAAGGCCTGCGATCCGATCCGGATCACCTGGGGATCCTCGGCGATAAAGAAGCGGATAAGGGCCTCGGCGGTAAAATAGCCGCCCAGGGCAAGAACGCTGATGATCAGGGTGTTGATCTTATAAGTAAAGAAAAAAGCCTTTCGTACCCGATCGAACTTTTTAGCGCCGTAATTGTAGCCTAAAACAGGCATGTAGCCCTGCCCGATGCCCAGGGTGATTGAAAAGATAAAGAGGAAGATTTTTCCGGTTATGGCCATGGCGGCAACTGCGGCATCGCCGTAGACTGCGGCGCTGGTGTTGAGCAGTATCGTCGATATGCTGGCCAAGCCTTGTCGGCTCAGGGAAGGGAGCCCATAGGTTAGAATGCTCGTATACGTTCGGATTTTTTGCGAAATAGCCTTCAGCCTGATTTTTACGATAGTCTTTCCGCTCAAAAACACGGCTAAAAGAATAAGGAAGCTTACAGACTGGCTCAACGCCGTCGCGATAGCCGCTCCGGCTATGCCCAAATCGAAGACAAAGATGAACAGGGGATCCAGGGCAATGTTGAGGATCCCGCCGGTTCCGATGCCGATCATGGCGAATTTAGCCTTGCCCTCGGCCCTGAGAATATTGTTGAGCACAAAGGATGCGGACATTACTGGGGCGGCCAGGAGAATAAAGCGCGCGTAGTCCCGCGCATAAGGAAGAATGGTGCTCGAGGCGCCCAAGACGCGCATCATCCCGTCGAGATTGCTCAATCCGACAATGCTGAGCGAAAGCCCTAAAACCAAGGCTAGGCATAAGCCAGTCGAGGCAACGCTGTCAGCCTCTCGATTCTTTTTCTGGCCGAGGAGCCTGGAAATCCAGCTGCCCGAGCCCATTCCGACGGTAAATCCCACGGATTGAATGATCGCCATCAGGGAAAAAACGATGCCGACGGCGCCGGAAGCGCTGGTCCCCAGCTTCGAGACAAAAAAGGTGTCGGCCATATTGTAGATCGAGGTGACCAGCATGCTGACGATAGTTGGTATTGCCAGAGAGCCGATAAGCGGTCCTATGGGCCGCTCGGTCATTTTTATATACTGCGCTTTATCCTGATCCATGAGTACTGATCATGATGCCCGAATAAAGCTTCTGCTACAATAGGAGAGACTGATCGCAGCGGGTTTGAAGCGGTGTCCTTCCCGCCCCAGCCATCCCCGTCTTTTCGCGGTCTTCGGGATCTGCTACACTCCGGCCATGCTGAAGAAAAGGATTCCCGTGGGGCCCCCAGGCAGGGCGGATCAGGCCGCGGGCATTCTCGCCATGGTAGGCTGCGCCCTCCTGTGGAGCACCGCCGGCATCTTTATCAAACTGCTGGATTGGCAGCCCTTCGCCATTGCAGGCATTCGCAGCGCCATCGCGGCGCTTTTTCTGTTCTTTGTCCTGCGGGGCAGGCTGAAACTGAGCTTTTCGCCCGTTCAGCTCTGGTCGGCGCTAGCCTACGCGGCGACCATGCTCCTTTTTGTCCTGGCGAACAAACTTACTACATCGGCCAACGCTATTCTTTTACAGTACGGAGCCCCGGTATACGTGGCGTTTTTAGGAGCCCTCTTTCTCAAAGAGTATCCCCGTCCCGAGCACTGGTTCGCCCTGGTCGCGGTGTGCGGCGGCATGCTGCTCTTTTTTGCCGACTCCCTGGGCAAGGGCAACTTTTTAGGCGATCTCGTTGCCGTGGGAGCGGGCATCGCCTTCGCGTTCAACATTGTCCTTTTGCGCAAGCAGAAAGATGCCCGTCCGCTGGATTCAATGCTTCTGGGGCATATTTTCACCGCACTCTTCGCGCTCCCTCTGTCCATCGGCCAACCGCTACCCACAATCAATCCCGGCTCGATATTTTCCATTCTCATGCTGGGAGTATTTCAGATAGGCATTGCGGCGGTGCTTTTTTCGTATGGAATAAAGCGCATAACGGCTTTGCAGAGCATCCTGACCGCCATCATCGAGCCCCTCTTCAATCCGGTCTGGGTTTTCCTCGCCACTAGAGAGGTGCCGGGTTCCCGCTCGGTGGCAGGCGGCATCGTGATCGTCTCCGCAGTGATTATAAGTTCCCTGATCACTGTGCGAAGAAGCGCGAAATCACTACAATAGAACCATGGAACAGAGCTTTCTATCCGTCACTATCCTGCTGATTCTGATCACCGATCCCCTGGGCAACATTCCCCTCTTCATCGCCGCCCTGAAAAACGTTCAACCGGCCAGAAGAACCCTGGTGATCCTGCGTGAATGCTCCATAGCCTTCGTAACTCTGCTGGTATTTCTCTTTTTCGGTTCGGCTTTTTTAAAGGCTCTGCACCTTTCCAACGAAACCCTACGGATAGCCGGCGGCATAATTCTTTTTCTCATCGCCATCAATATGGTATTCCCATCCTCCGGCGCCAAGCTCGTGGACGAAGGCCAGGGCTCCGAGCCCTTTATCGTGCCGGTGGCTATACCCCTCATTGCCGGCCCCTCGGCCATGACCACCGTCATGCTTCTTTCCAGTTCCTCCGCAGCCCTCACCTTGGAATGGATGGGATCGATTTTTATCGCCATCGTCGTTACGACCATAGTCTTTTTCGCTTCGCAGCAGCTCGAAGTCTGGCTGGGCAAACGCTTTTTAAGCGCCATAGAAAAACTTATGGGGTTGGTGCTGACCACGATAGCCATAGACATGCTGCTGGGCGGAATCACAACCTATATAAAAGCCATACAGCTCTAGCGCGGCCCAAGCGGCCAACGGCGACGGTCCGAGCTAAACGGGGAAGGCTATCCCCAGGCCCTGGCCGATCTGCCGTAGCTGCGCTGCCACCTTGGCGCTCAAGGGAACGCCGATCTTAGCGCTCAGTACCTCGGATTCATGTTCTTTTAGCCCGGCATAGTAAACCCGCTGGCAGCCTTCGGCAGGTTCCGCGTTCATCAATTCGGACAGCAGTCGGCTCATGTCGCCCTTGAGTTCCTCCGGATCCCTGAAAAGATCCAGGCGAATCGCGCCGAAGAACTGGCAGACCCGGGCCGAGGTAGCCTCGCTGTCCATCACCGACTTGCCGAACACTCCGCCCGAGGTGACCGCCGTCATGATGTCGACAAGCACTGCCAGGCCGTAACCCTTATAGCCTGAGAACTGTTCCCCCTCGCCGCCCAGGGGAAGCAGGCCCCCGCCGCGCTGAAAAAGCATGTCTTCCAATAGGCTGTGGGCGTCGGAGGTTCCCTTTCCCTTTGTATCCACCGCCCAGCCAAGGGGCAGGGACTTTCCCTCGCGTTCGTACACTTCGACCTTACCCCGGGTAACGCAGGTTGTCGCCATATCCAGGGTGAACATCCGCCCATCCAGGGCAGGTACCGACACGGCAATGGGATTGGTGCCGAACATTGCGTGGCGGCCGAAGGTGGGTACGCCCAGGGCTGCGGTGTTGGTCATGGAAATGCCGATCATGTCCCGTCGGGCTGCCATTTCGGTATAGAACCCTGCGATACCGAAATGGTTCGAATTGCGGATCGAAGCGAAGGCTGCGCCCACCGCTTCGGCCTTGGCGATTACCTTGTCCATGGTGACCTTGCTCAAGGAAAGCCCCATGGCTCCCCGGCCGTCCAGCACGAGGGACATGGGAGTTTCCCGCAGGGTCTCGGGCTGTATGCCCCCGGACATTATTCCCTTTTTAAGGCCGTTTTCGTATCTCCAGAGACGCCCGACCCCATGACTGGCTATGCCGCGGGCGTCGGCGGCAACCAGAATCTCCGCCGAATCGGCGGCTTCGGTTTCCGAAAGTCCCAGTTTTAAAAAGATATCGGTGCAAAAGCGCTCCAGATCCTCCCGCTTTACCCTGATCTCTCCGCTCATTTCCGCTCCTTTCGATATAACCCGAATAGCCATTTTCTGCGACACGCCTGACAATAACGCGATACGAGGCTTTAGGCGAGTGGGCCGGCCCGTTTCGCGCAGCGAGGCATGATGATTTTTATTTTGACAAATCCTCAAGCTCAAGATATCATCTATCTAAGATATCAGCAATATCGAAAAGGAGGTCTATCGTGAAGAGGAAAGTGACGATACTGGTCGCCCTTATCCTGGCGCTGGGGCTTTGTATGGCCGGAGCCCAGGCTTCGGGAAAGAAGTACGTGCTTAAGTTCAACCATGTGCTGACAACCCAGGATCCCTACCACGCGGCGTTCCTTAAGTGGGCCGAGGCTGTTTCGGCCAGGACCAACGGCAATCTGAAAATCGAGGTTTTCCCCAGCGCCCAGCTCGGTGTTGAAGAGGATATCCTCGAGCAGATTCGCCAGGGAGCCGCGGTGGGTCAGAATACCGACGCAGCTCGCTTGGGCCAGTATGTGCCGGGCATAGCCGTCATGAACGGTCCCTATTTTGTCGAAAGCCTGGAAGAGGTCGAAAAATTGAATACTCTTCCGTCGGTGCTGAAATGGAAGGAGGAATTGGAGAAGACTCAGGGCTTTAAAATTCTTTCCTTTATGTGGGTACAGGGATTCAGGCAGATGGTCACCAATAAACCGGTACGCAAGCCCGCCGACCTGGCAGGATTGAGGATCAGGACCCCTCCCGCCCCGATCTGGCAGGAGTCTATCAGGGCTATCGGCGCCACCCCCGTGGCCATGGCCTATGGCGAGATGTATTCCGGACTGCAAACCCGGGCTATCGACGGTGTCGAGCTGTCTTTCACCGCCTCGGCAAGCGGCAAGTTCCAGGAAGTGACCAAGTACGCCTGTGAAACCAAGCATATTCTTCTCATCAACTTCGAAGTCATCAGCAGCAAATGGTTCAACTCCCTGCCGGTGGAGTATCAGAAAATACTGGAAGAAGAATGCAACAAGGCGGGCCTCGAAGTATCCCGGAGATATCTGAATGAACTCGATCCTAAAAACCTCGAGGTGCTCAAGGCCGCGGGCATGATCTTCATCCCCGAGTCGGAAATCGATATGGCAGCCTTCAGGGCAGCCGGGGATAAGGCCTATCAGAAGCTGGGAATTCTCGACGTGAGAGACCAAGTCTACAAGGAGCTGGGAAAAAAGAAATAATCCCGGTGTAGGAAGCGCCCCGGCGCTTAAAGCCTGGGGCGCCGCCTGCTTTTTATTTTGTTCATCAAGGGATGCCATGAAAAAGCTCTACGAATTTGTCTGCAAGGCCGAAGTATTCCTGGCGGCCCTCTGCTTTTCCATATCCTGTCTGCTGATTTTTTCCGCGGCCATAGCCCGGACCTTCGACCGGCCGATCAACTGGTCCCAGGACATGTCCCTCTTTCTTTTTGCCTGGAGTGTGTTTTTAAGCGCCGACGCCGCCCTCAGGGCCGACAAGCTCGTCAATATCGATCTGCTGGTCACCCGGTTTTCAGTGTCAACCAGGCGAGTGCTCTCGATACTTATCTATAGTATTATCCTTGTTTTCCTGGGCGCGCTCATATGGTACGGCATAAAATTGAGCCTCTTCTCCCGGAGAAGGGTTTTTCAGGGTATACCCGGATTCAGTTATAGCTGGGTGACCATCAGCATCCCGGTCGGAAGCATCCTCATGTCTATTACCTCGATCATAAAACTCAAAGATCTCCTGGCCCGGCACCCCGGGAGCCCCGATGCTGGAGGCGCTCGGTCCGCCGCGACTTCATCTGGGGGAACCGCAGCCGGCAGCGCCGGAAAGGCGGGTGCCTGAGATGTTTTTAGTCGCGATACTGTTCATTTTTTTCCTGGCAATCGGTATGCCCATAGCCTTCGCCATCGGCATTTCGGGAGTTGCCTTTTTCTTACAGCACCCCGAACTCCCCATGACGATGATCGTGCAGCTGCCTGTCTCCCAGACTCAGAATTTCACCCTTCTGGCGGTTCCCCTCTTCATACTCGCAGGCAACCTCATGAACGCATCGGGGATAACCAACAGGCTAATACGGCTGGCATCGGTGCTGACCGGACATATGACCGGCGGTCTCGGCCAGGTAAATGTCGTGCTCTCTTCCCTTATGGGAGGCGTGTCCGGATCGGCTATTGCCGACGCCTCCATGGAAGCGAGAATCCTGGCGCCAGCCATGATCAAGCAGGGCTATTCCAAGGGTTTTACGGCCAACTGCACGGCCTGGACGGCACTCATAACCGCGACGATTCCACCCGGGGTAGGCATTATCCTCTACGGAACCACCGGGGAGGTATCCATCGGCCAGCTCTTCGCCGCCGGAATCTTTACCGGGCTCTTTCTGATGATTGCCTACATGGTCACCGTATGGGCTATAGCCACCCGGCGGGGATACAAACCCGAGCGGCAAAAAGCCCCCTTGAAAGAACGCCTCATGGCTATTAAGGAAAACATCTGGGCTTTGCTTTTCCCTGTTCTTCTCCTGATCGGCATACGAGTGGGGATTTTTACCCCCTCGGAAGTGGGGGCTTTTGCCTGCGTGTACGCGATTCTCGTTGGCGTCTTTGCCTATAAGGAACTCACGCTCAAAAAGCTAGTCCACACCCTCGGCTCTTCGGTTCTGGATGTGGGCGCGATCATGTTCATCATAGCCCTTTCGGGAATTTTCGGTTACGGCATACCCTTCGAACGGGTTCCCGACGCCTTGGAGGCCGCTATCCTCGGTTTCTCGGCCAACAAGTTCATTGTCATGTTCATCATAATTATCCTTCTTACGGTGCTGGGAATGTTCATGGACGGATCGGTGGTCATCCTTCTGTTTACGCCCATCTTTTTGCCCCTGGCGGTAAAGGTAGGATGGGATCCGGTGCACTTCGGAATACTTTTTTGCACTATCATCACCATGGGCAACATGACTCCGCCTGTGGGTCTGGCCATGAGCGCTGTATGTTCGGTGCTGGATATACCTGTTTCGGAGTACATACGAGAAATGTGGCCTTGGGTTCTGACCACACTCGCCGCGGTGGCGGCGCTGGTGTTCTTTCCTAACCTTGTCTTGGCCCTGCCGAGACTGCTCTTTTAAGCGGGGAATCGTATGGAATTGCTGAAAAAAGTAGTTATCGTTACCGGCGCCGCCCGAGGCATTGGTTTCGAGATCGCACAACGCTTCGCCGAAGAAGGCGCCACCGTCGTTCTGGTCGATCGCGAGGGGGCTGATCCGGCAGCCAAAAGGCTTGCAGCGCAGGGATTCGACGCCATGCCCTGCCCGTTGGATATCACCGACATCGGATCGGTGGACGGCGCGATAGCGTCGATCATTGATGAAAAAGGGAGAATCGACATTCTCGTCAATAACGCGGGCATAATCGCGCGCGGTTCATTATTGGATTTGAGCCGGGAACAGTGGCTCAAGGTGATGGATGTCAACGTCAACGGCAATTTCTATCTCTGCAGGGCCGTCATTCCCCGCATGATCAGTCAGAAGAGCGGGAATATACTTAATATCACTTCCATCGCAGCAAAGATGGGCGACATTACGGCGTCTCCGGTCTATGGCACTTCCAAGGGCGCCATCGGCACCCTGACGAAGTCTCTGGCGCGGCAGCTGGCTTCCTATGGAATTCGAGTAAACGCCGTGGCACCCCACGCCATAGAGACAGATATGAGCGCAGAATGGGCGGAAGAAAAAAGACGGACTGTCATCGAGGCTATTCCGCTGCGGCGTATGGGGACTGCCCGAGAGGTTGCCGAGGCTGCGTTATTTCTGGTATCGGACAAGGCCTCTTTTATCACCGGCGAAACGCTGAACGTCAACGGCGGCTATCTGATGGATTGAGCCGTCCCTGGCTTTTAGAGTTTTCAGGCTTCGCCTCTGGTTTCCTTGGAAGTGAAGAATTCTCCGCTGAGGATGTTTTTCCTGCTTATTCTCAGGTGCTTGTCTATGATATCGACCGCGGCAGGGGAGTGCGTGGCCAGGGCTTCTACGAGATCAATGTGATCGATGAAGGTTTGCGAGACGTTGGGCTTGATTCCTATGTCGTACATGTAATTCATATTGAGGTGGATGTTCAGCTCTTTATATGATTTGCTGATAAACTCGTTATTTACAAGATCGCACAACGCTTTGTGAAACTGGCCGTCGTAACGAATGTATTTTTTGAGATCGATCGGCTCCTTGGCCATGACCTCTCGCATAGAATCGATTATTTTTCTCAGCTCTGCGAGCCTGGCCTCCTCTATCGTCGAATAAATTGTCTTTACGCAGTAGACTTCCAGAAGTTCGCGTACGTCGATGGCCGAAAGAATTGTTTTCTTTGTCGGTTTGCGGAGCAGGCACATGCTTCTTGGCCTTATCTCGACTACACCGTCCATTTCCAGCCGTTTCAGCGCTTCCCGAATAGGCATCATGCTGACCTTCAGCTCTTCGGCCAATTTTTTGGTGTTGATAGTCTGTCCGTATTTGAATTTTCCGCTGCTTATCGAGTTGCAGAGATGAAGATACACCTGCTCTGCGAGGCTTCGTCGTTCTATCGCTATAAATTCCTTATCGTCCATGACCTTGTCCTTTAAGCCGGAGCCTTATTGAGAAGTCCGATATTTTTATTCTGCAATCTGGTATCTGGTATATCTGATTCTACCATGAGGAGTCGAAAAAAGAAAGGGAGGCGGCGCTAGCAGCTGCCGCTTCCCTTTAACAATTGACGAAACGTACGCATCCTAAAGGCGGCTTTTGCAAAACTCGTCTGACTTTTACAAAAGCCTCGATTTTATGCGATTACAGCTCGGCGCGGATCATCTTTACGAAGGCATCGACGCTAAAGCCCAGATGGGCGGCTACCTTGTCGCCGGGGCCCGATTCACCAAAGCGCTCGATGGAGAGAATTCGCTCCGGTTCGGCGATCCGTTCCCAACCCATGGCGACGCCAGCCTCGGCCACAAAGACCTTGGCCGGCGGTGCCAGAATTGCGTCCCGGACCGGCGCCGGCGCTGCGAAAAAGGCGTTCCTGTCGGGCACAGACACGACTCGGATCGAGAGCTCAGGGTGTTCCGCCTTGAGCGTATCGGCCGCGGCCAGCGCCAGGGAGACTTCCGAGCCCGATGCTACCAGAGTAGCGTCCGGGGCCTTGGAGCTGTTCTGCACAACGTAGGCGCCCAAGCCCATGGTATAAGGCCATTCCGGATCGGCTTTTTCCATCACCGGCAGGTTCTGTCTGCTTAAGGCCAGCACTGTCGGACCCTCGGTGTTCTCCATCGCGAGCCGCCATGCCACTGCCGTTTCCTCCGCGTCTGCGGGGCGCAGGACCTTGCAGTTGGGAATAGCCCGCAGCGAAGCCAGGGTTTCCACCGGCTGGTGGGTGGGTCCGTCCTCGCCGATAAAGACCGAATCGTGGGTCAGCACGTAAATGACCGGAAGTTTCATAAGGGCTGCCAGGCGGAGCGAGGGACGCAGGTAGTCGGCGAAGACCAGGAAGGTGGCCACGAAGGGCCTGAATCCGCCGTAGAGCGCCAGACCGTTGGCGATAGCCGCCATCCCGTGCTCTCGTACGCCGAAGCGAATGTAGCGGCCGCCGGGATTGTCCGCCGTAAAGTCCAGGGGAAGCCCGGAAGGGTTTGCCGGCAGCTGGGTAACGTTGGGGCTGGTGAGATCGGCCGAGCCGCCCACCAGGTTGGGCCAGGAAGCCGCAACCGCCGCAAGGGCTTTTCCGGAGGCGCTTCGGGTGGCGATCTTGTCGCCCTTGGCAAAGGCGGGCAGGTCCAGTTCCTTGACTGGCCTATTGAAGAACCAGGCGCTTAACTCTTCTGATTTTTCTGGATTGGCCTTGCCCCAGGCTTCGTAGACCTTCTGCCACGCATCCTTGCGGGCTTTACGCTCTGTCCTGCGCCTATCAAAATACGCGTAGGCTTCGGGGGCAACCCAGAAGGGCTTGTCCAGGGGAATGCCCATGGCGGTCTTGGCCTTGGCGGCCTCTTCCTCGCCCAGGGGCGAGCCGTGGATTCCCGCAGTGCCCTGCTTGTTGGGCGAACCCTTGCCGATGACGCTTTTGAGGATTATCAGGCTGGGCTTCCTGGTCTCCGCCTTGGCCTTTGCGGTCAAGGCTGCCAGACCGGCAAAATCGTACATGTCGCCGGAGAGTACCTGCCAACCGTAGGCCTCAAAGCGGGCGCCCACATCCTCCGAAAACGCCAGGCTTGTTGAGCCGTCGATGGAAATGGAATTGGAGTCGTAGTAGGCGATAAGCTTGCCCAGGCCGAGGTGACCCGCCAGGGAGCAGGCTTCGGAGGCGACGCCTTCCATGAGGCAGCCGTCCCCGGCCAGAGTATAGGTGTAGTGATCGACAACCGTAAATCCGGGTTTATTAAGCCTGGCGGCCATCATTCGCTCGCCGATCGCCAGGCCTACAGCGTTGGCGATTCCCTGGCCTAAGGGGCCGGTCGTGGTCTCCACGCCCGGGGTAACGCCGTATTCGGGGTGACCCGCGCACTTGGAGCCCACCTGACGGAAGCTCTTGATATCGTCCAGACTCAAGGGGAAGCCGGCCATGTGCAGAATGGAATAAAGAAGCATCGAGCCGTGGCCGGCGGAGAGCACGAACCTGTCCCGGTTGATCCACGAAGGGTCGCCCGCGTCGTAGACCATTTCGTGGCCGTAGAGGTAGGCGGCCAGTTCCGCCGCTCCCAGAGGAAGCCCCGGATGACCGGAATTGGCCTTATTGATCGCGTCGATGCTCAGGCTGCGTATCGACAGGGCGATTTTTTCTAAAGATTTGATATCCATGACAATCACTCCTTGCGTGGTATGAGACTACTACTATACTGAAAAACGCCGATTCTTTGTAGTCTTTGCAGACTATTGGTCGCTATGAATCGGCCTGGCGACAGCAATTCCAATCCTGATCATTCCTGTCTCCTGGTGCGCAAATTTTTATGCCCGTATGCGGTAATCGCCTTTTCCTTGACCAGAAGGGCTGTTTCCTGGGATATGCCGGCTGTTTTAGCCAAGGAGGCTAAATCCGCGGCGGCGATTCCCTCCAGGGAACCAAAGGTCTTAATAAGCTTTTTCGACCTGGCCTCGCCGATGCCTTTCACCGAACTTAAGGCCGAGAAGCGCATGTCCTTTTCCCGCAGCTTCCTGGAAAGGCCTGTGGCAAAACGGTGGGTTTCATCCCGAACCGCCACCAGCACGCGAAGGGCAGGGGAGTCCTTTGGAAGAACCACAGGCCCGAGCCTGCCGGGGAGATAGAGTTCCTCGTTCTTCTTGGCCAGGCCGGCCAGGTCGCAGTCCAGGCCGATTTCCCTTAAGACTTCTTCGGCCGCCGAGACCTGACCGGCCCCCCCGTCCACAAGAATCAGGTCAGGCAGCTCGGCCTCCTCGTTGATCAGCCTGGTATAGCGTCGGGCTACAGCCTCCCTTATGGCGCCGAAGTCGTCCACCGAACCCTTGAGGCTTCTGATGCGGAAGTAACGGTAGTTTTTCTTGTCGGGTATGCCGTTTTTAAAACTCACCAGGGAAGCCACGGTATGCTTGCCCGCGAGCTGGGCTATGTCGAAACCCTCTATGCGGACGGGCAGGGCCGAAAGCTCAAGTGCGGACTTCAATTCCACCAATGCGTTCCTGTCTCCCAGCTCCCTGCGCCGCTTGATCAGCTCTTCCCTGGCGTTCTGGGCCGCCAGATTCATCGACGCCGCATGACGCTGCTCCTTGGGACTCAGCAGTCTCACCTTTAAGCCCAGCTGTGCTTTAAAATATTTGACCAGGGTTCTGCTCTCGAGCTTTTTCATGATGAAAATCGAGGGAGGAGGCAGCCGCTCCGGGCCGTAATAGGTTGTCAAAAAACTCTGCAGCGCCTCCGGCTCGTCGGAGTACAAAGGCGAGACAAAGCTGTCCCTTCCCTTAAGCTTGCCTTCGCGCATCGAAAAGACGACAAAGGATATCAGGTCGCCGTCGCAGTGCCAGGCCAGGTAATCCCTGGCGCTCTTGTCGAAGTCCTGGGCGTTGCTGCGGCCGACAAACTGTTCCACTGCCCGTATGGCGTCCCTAAACCGAGCCGCTTCTTCGAAGTGAAATGCCCCGGCCGCTTCTTCCATCTTAGTCTTGAGGTCGGCCGCCAGCTCAGCGGTTTCGCCGGAGAGCAGCTTGCGGATCTGCCCGACCCGAGCCATGTAGTCTTCCCGGCTTATCTTGCCGGCGCAGGGGCCGGGGCAGCGGCCGATATGGTAGTACATGCAGGGTGTTTCCCGAGGCCGCATGGTCACGCAGCGCCGCAAGGGAAAGAGTCGCTTGATCAGTTCGAGGTATATGTCGATTGTCTCGGCGCTGGGAAAGGGTCCGTAGTATTCCGAGCCGTCGTCGATGATCCGCCTGGTACGGAATACCCTGGGGTATTCTTCCGACGTTATGCGAATGGAAGGATAGGTCTTTCCATCTTTTAAATTGATATTGTATTTGGGATTATGTTCTTTTATCAGATTGTTTTCGATCAGTAGGGCATCGTATTCGCTCCCCGCGAGAATCCATTCGATCGACTCCACCCGGGAGACCAAATGCCTTGTCTTGATGTCTTTTCGGCCTGAAAAATACGATAAAAGGCGGTTTTTCAGAACCTTTGCCTTGCCCACGTAGATAATCGCCGCAGCCTGGTCGCGCATCACATAGACACCCGGCGATTCCGGCGCCTGACGCACCAGGGCTCTAAAGCGGGCGTTCCGCGCCGCAGGACTTCCCTCTGCCAGGGCTTCTTTTACAGGAGTTTTTTCGGTCGGAGTCACTGTTGCCCGGTTTTTTGCGGTCTCGTCTTTTGGCTCACTCATGTTCTATACTATATAGTATGGAAAAACAGCCCATCAGTGAAGCGCGAAACCCGCAAAGCATGAACCCCGGCGGGCTTTTCCGCTTCTGCCCCTCCTGCGGCAGCCCCGGCATCGGCTGGAGCGGTCGCTTCTGGCGCTGTGGCGGCTGCGGCTTCGAATATTTCCACAACGTCGCCGCCGCAGCCGGCCTTATCCTGAATTCCAGCGACAAGTGTCTCTTCTTGCGCCGGGCCAAGGAGCCAAGGCGGGGCTGCCTGGCGCTTCCCGGCGGTTTTGTGGACCCCGGCGAAGCTGCCGAAGGAGCCCTGCTGCGGGAATGCCGGGAGGAACTGGGCTGGGCGCCCGAAACGATTCGCTTTCTGGCATCCTATCCCAATCGTTACAGCTTTAAAGGCGTCGAATACTGGACCTGCGACCTCTTTTTTCTCGCCGATCTCGGAAAAAAGGAAGCTGGCCGGCTTTCTCCCGATCCTGATGAATCCACTGGGCTTGAATGGATCGAATTCTCTTCTCTGCCCTGGGAATCCATCGCCTTCGAGTCGACGCGGCAGGCTCTACGGCAGTACCTTCTACGAATATGAACAGCTGGGAGTGCCTATGACAATTCCATCCATAGAAGAGATCATAAAACAGGATATGCAAGCCTTGCGGGAATGCCCCCAGGCTGAGAACTGCGCCGCCTGCAAAGAGGAACTCTGCGTCATGGTCGCCTCGGTGGCCGATTTTCCCACCGATTACGGCCGTTTTTCCATCATCGGCTTCGTCAATAACAGGGACGGCAAGGACCACATTATCGTGCTCAAGGGCGAAATCGGAGACGGGGAGAACCTTTTGCTCCGCATCCATTCGGCCTGCCTCACCGGCGACGCCTTCGGCAGCCAGCGCTGCGACTGCGGTCCCCAGCTCCACCACGCCCTGCGCCGTATCGAAGCCGAGGGCCGGGGAGCCGTTCTCTATCATCAGGCCGAAGGCCGGGGCATAGGGCTGGTCAACAAGCTTCGAGCCTACGCCTTGCAGGACAAGGGCTACGATACCTACG
>JAVEYV010000024.1:0-13995 GCA_034003305.1 Spirochaetia bacterium
GTTGCGGGTTGATGATGGATGCAACTTTCTCGAGCGCAGAAGGGAGGGGAGAAGGGTTCCATATGCACCCTACGTCTTCCGCTCCCCTCCCTGCTTCACCTACAACAAGGTTCGAGGAACTCTATAAGCCTCAGCGGCCAGCCGTCGTACAAAGTTCAGCGCCGCCGACGCCGTGGTCGGGGAAGTATTTTCAAGCAACACGTCGATGTCTGGTTTTTTCTCCTGAATAAACCGGAAGAAGGCTGAAAAGTCGAATTCCCCAGAGCCGGCGGCGACTGCTTCGGACTTCTTTCCGTTCTTGATACGGAAATCCTTGAGGTGAACGGCCGCGATGCGCGATCCGAAGGCCTCGAAAGCCCGCGCGAAAAAAGCGGTCTGACTTTCCTTCAAGCCGTTTTGGGGAATCAAATTGACCGGATCGAAGATTATCCCCAGGGCAGGCGAATCGATGCGGTCTATCAATGCCTTGGTCTTTTCGATACTCGAAACCGCATGCGTATCAGCCACCGGTTCTATGGCGACAATGGAACCGCAGCGTTCGGCAGTCCTCACCAGCCGTCCCACGGAAGCGCAGAGGGCGTCTAAAGCGGCAACTGCCTCTGTTTCAGGATGCCAGGAAGAGACGGGATTCAGCGATCCCGTTTCTGTACCCACCAGCGAGCATCCGAAATCCCCGGCGAAGCGCAGATGTTCCTCGAATCGCGCAAGCTGCGCCTCCCGTACCCCAGCATCCGGATGAATAGGGTTGATATAACAGCCCAATACGGCGATCCTGAGTCCCCGGGCTGCAAAAACCTCCCGAATGCCCTTGGCGAAACCCGGACTCAAATACCCCGGGCGTGAAGGAAATTCCGGCAAAGCCTTGGAAAGGGCCAATTGGATACAGGAAACACCGTAGGAGGCTATCCTGTCCGCGAGAAGCCCCGCTTCGCAGGGACCGAAATCGTGGGCGCGAAGTCCGAATCGCAGCATAGCTGTACTTTACTAAGCCTTGGTTTTTGCTGTAAAGCCGATGTATGCTTCAGCCATAATGAATATTCCGGATTTTTCCATGGTACTGATCATCGTCGGCGTTCTGGCGCTGTTCTGCTTTGGACTGTTTGTGGGCTTGCTCCTGGGCAGGCGAGGCGGCCGCCTTGAGGTCGAACGGGAGCTTCCCGTTCGCCTTTCGGCGGAGCGTGAGGATGCGGTCAAGCGCTCCCGGGCAGTGCTGGGAGGCCAGGTAGCCGAGCAATTGGCCCCGTACCTGCCCGAATTTCCCTGCTCCTTCGAAGATGCGCGATTTCTCGGAAAGCCTTTGGATTACGTCTGCTTCAGCGGCGCTTCCACCGGAGAAGTCGATGAAATCGTCTTTGTGGAAGTAAAGACCGGAGAATCCTCGCTCTCCAAGGTCGAGAAAAGCGCGCGTCAGGCGATAATCGACGGCAGGGTCCGCTGGGTCGAATACAGGATACCCCTCGATTAATGCTCAGGCTGCCTGAAAGGCCCTAGGCTAGTATCCCAACGCCCGCCTGAGCCTAAACGTCGGAGCAAGAACCAGACCGGCTATTCAAAGCGCGCATAACGCTTTTCGGCGAACGCAGGATAGCGCAGAAGCCAGAACGCAATTACTCCGGAAAAAACAATGCCGTATATGAGCGCATAAAGGTTGCGCGGCAGAGAAACGTAAAAAGTAAAAACGCCCAACGCGGCCAGCAAGCCCATCGCCGCCAATATTACAATGACCGCGTTGGGGTTCTGCTTCATAGCCGCGACAGGATGGTCCCAGCGCAGCCTCGGATTCGCCGTATCCAGCCACAGCCCTCCCATATTAAAGGCGGTGGAGAACAAAAGGGCAAGAATAAATCCTATGGCCAGGTCCACAAAACCAGTTCGCAAAACAATCCATGAGGCAATACAGCCTACCAAGGCTCCGAAAACCGAAAAAATCTCGGCGTGCAAAAGCTTGGCGGCAAAATACTCAAAAGAACTTAACGGCAGAGTCTTGATCCAGGACAGGGTTTTTGCGTCCCTGGAAACCGAAGTACAGGCAATACTTGTGGACGAGCCTAAAAAGCCCCCCAGCGCGGCGGGAATCAGATATGCCACCGGCCCGGCAAGCAAAGGTGTCAGGGCTTCGAACAGGCCTTCCATGCTCGAGCGCTGGGCTAGAAAGGCTATACCCATAAAAATCGGCAATAAAATTACGATAAAGGGTCCGTTTATGAAAAATATCGGCTCGCGATTCATCAGCCGAATTTCCCTGGCCAGAAGACTGGCTATAGGCGCTTGGCTCTTCCCGTACTCTTCAGTGCCGCCGTTTCTCTTTTTTCGTCCCCTTGAAAAACTCGCTTCGCCGAATATCTGAATGCTCCGCAGGTAGGGCTTGCCTAAAAAGAGCACCACGAGAGCCAGAACCGCGAAGCCGAGGGCGAAGTTGCCTAAAAGCGCCGCAAAGCCAAAGAAATTCCCAGCCCTGCTCAAGGACTTCCAGACCAGCAGAGAGGGAATCCAGGCCTTGCCGACACGGGACAAGAACGAATCAGGCGATGCGAATTCAGCGGCGAACGAAGCGTCCTGCAGCTTTGTCATGGTTCCCTGAATGTAAAAATTGAACGCCAGCGCAAGACCTATTCCAACAAAACCGCCGAGATAAATAATAAAGTTCTTATTACGAAACAATGAAGAGGTGTTCATCATCGGAATGAGAACTAGATAGGAAAGGCCCAGGGGAATCAAGGGCAGCGCCAGAGAGGATAGCAGGGCGTATAGGTAGAAAAGCACAGGCGGACCTTCATTCACCCCGTATACGATCGCGCTTACCATGAGAACAAAAACCCCGATGAGAACGTTGGTAAAATACACCAGCGACATCTTTGCCAGCAAAAGCTCGTGGGATTTAAAGGGCAGGACAAGGAATCCCGAATCCACACCCGATGCCGAAAAAAGCGACAAGGCCATGGTAAAGGAAAACACAAAAACTATGAGCGCCGCGGAGATTGACGTGTATAACAGCATCATATCCTCGAGGCCCGCGGGTTTAAAAGCGTTATACATGGCCTGGCTGTTCATGACGAAAATAAAGGCGAAATCGGCGGCCAGCAGCAGAATGCCGATGCCGATGGCTATCGTCTTGATGAGCGTCTTTGGCTGCTTCAGTTCCTTGCGGGAGGGCAGGCTTATACTGAAGGTGCTCCTGATGTTCAGAATCGCCAGACTTACGACGCGCGGTCTCATAAGCCCTCACTCTCCCGGGAAGAATCCACAAGCTCCAAAAAGAGCCGCTCGAGACTGTTGTCCCCGGCCTCGTCTCCTCCGGTAGCCCCGATCCCCGCCGATTCCTTCCGTCTGCGAAGGTCCGCTATGGTTCCCGTGAAGATAATCCTGCCCTTGTCGATGATCGCCAGTTCGTTGCAGACTTTCTCGGCCACCTCCATGACATGGGTGGAAAAAAACACGCACTTCCCATCCTTAACCCGCTGCCGCATTATCTCCTTAAGCTCGAAGGCGGACTGAGGATCCAAGCCAACCATGGGCTCGTCCAGCACCCAGTTGGAAGGATCGTGGATCAGGCTGGCGATGAGCCCAAGCTTCTGCTTCATCCCCCGGGAAAAACTGCCGATGGATGCCGACAGCACATCCGAAAGCCCGAAACGGGCGGCGTAGTCGTCGATCCGCGCCCTTCGCTCCTGGGTCGAAATTCTGAAAACATCGCCGATAAAATTGAGGTATTCCATGGCCTTAAGCCGATTGAAGAGTTCCGGATTGTCGTGGACGAGACCGATACGCCGCTTGGCCTCCAGCGGACGTTCGGCCATCGGTATGCCGTCGATCAGCACCTTTCCCGAATCGGGCTCCAGCGCCCCGCAGAAAACCCGAATCGTCGTAGTCTTGCCGGCGCCGTTCGGGCCTAAAAACCCGAAAATCCTTCCGTTCGGAACGCTCAAGGAGAGTGAATCTATCGCTTTTCTGTCACTTTTTGCATAGGTTTTCGATACGCTCGCCAGCTCGATCATGAAGTCCTCCAAGCAATGCCAGAATATACAGTGTTAAAGCCTTTAAAACCGCCATTTTTTCGATGCGTCCCCAAGAATATCCTAAAAAGAAAAGACAATCCAGGGTATCGATAAGAAAAGCTCTTAAGCCCGGCAGGCACTTTCCCCAACCTGGAGGCTTGTGCATAATGAACCGGATGACCACCGTACCAATCGACACCGAATCCAGCCCCGGCGTAGTGATGGAACTCCTCTACAGCCTCAGGGTTAAGGATGCCATGACCTCTTCGCTCATCACCGCCTCAACCTCCTCCCGGCTGCGCCATGTCCAGGACCTTATGCGGGAACACGCTATCACCGCGGTCCCGATTCTGGACGGTGAGCGCCTTTTAGGAATCGTTTCCATCGGCGACATTATCCAGGCCTTGGACTCCGGAACCATGGATCGCCCCGCCTCTGAGGTCATGACCAACTCCGTGGTCACCCTGGATGAGGACATGCCCCTTTCTTTTGCAGTAACCTATTTTGACCGATATAAATACGGCCGCTTTCCCGTTTTGGCCGCCAACGGCAAGCTCACCGGCATTATCACCGCCTCTGATGTGCTGCGCCGCCTCCTGATTGCCTTGAACGAAGAAATCGGCCGAATGGAGCAGCGTATAGCAGGCCGCCAGCCCCCCAGCGAAGGCCCGCTTCCTTCCATGGAATTGAGCTTCGGCTCGGCCCCCCTGGATTTTGCCAGGGCCGGCAACATAAGCGCCCGCTTTAAAAAGGCCCTCACCGAAAAAGGCTGTCCTCCCGCCATTGCCCGCAAGGCCGCAGTGGCGTCCTACGAACTGGAACTCAACCAGGTGATTCACTCCTCCGGCGGCATTATGAGGATGAGGGTTTTCGAAGATACCATCGAAATACTGGCCCAGGATGAAGGCCCGGGAATCCCCGACCTCGACCTGGCCATGCGGGAAGGCTATTCCACTGCCAACGAATGGGTCCGTTCCCTCGGCTTCGGCGCTGGCATGGGTTTGCCTAATGTAAAACGCGTGGCCGACGATTTTTTCATCGAATCACCCCCCGGCAAGGGCACAACCGTGCGAGCCCTCATCGTCTGGGCAAAAGAATGAGCGAACAAACCATGAGGAGGCGATCATGCTGACCAGTGAACTCCAGGCTCTGGCAGAGGCCAGACCGGTACAGGCTGACTATAAGGATAGCTCCGTTGCAGGGGGCTATACCTCGGATCTGCTCTCCGATGTTATGGCCCATGCCAAGACCGGCGATGTCCTTATTACCATTCAGGCTCATAAAAATTCCGTGGCCGTCGCCGGCCTGGTCGGCGCCCCGGCTATAATCCTCTGCAACAATAGGCCGATTCCCGACGACATGGTGGAAGCCGCCAGAGAAGAGGGCATTGCTCTCTTCTCCACGCCCTTGAGCCAGTTTGAGGTTTCAGGAAGGCTCTGGAAGGCCCTCAAGGCCTAAGGCCGGCTCTATGAGTTTTCTGCGCCTGAGCGCGGATCTGCACAACCACTCCTGCCTGAGCCCCTGCGGGGATCTCTCCATGTCTCCCGGGCTGCTGGCCGCTGATGCCCAAAAAAGGGGCATTAAAATCCTTGCACTGACCGACCATAACGCATCCCTCAACTGTCCGCCCTTTGCCCTCGCCTGCGCCCGTAAAGACATATTCCCCCTCTTCGGAATGGAACTCTGCTCCGTCGAGGAAGTGCACCTCCTGGCGCTTTTTCCCGATCCGAAGAGCGCCCTGGTCTTCGGATCGGCGATACACAAGCTGTTGCCCGATCTCGCCTGGGATCCCGAAGCCTTCGGCGACCAGGCCGTGGTAGACGAAACCGAAGGCCTGCTGGAGCTCCATCCGACCTACCTCGGCGCAGCCCTGGAAGCTTCCTTCGATGAACTGGCCTACAAGGCTGCCGACGCGGGCGCCCTGGTAATACCGGCCCACGTGGATAGGGCCATGTTTTCGGTTCAAAGCCAGCTGGGCTTTCTTCCCCCCGGCCCCTACGATGCGGTTGAATCGGTCTTCACCCCAGGAACCCATCTTACCGGCGGACGCAGCGTCATATCCGGCTCCGATGCCCACTATCCTGAACACATAGGCAGGCGGCCATTCGGCGTCGATCTTCCAGAGGGCGCTGTCGAAGCCCTGGCCGAAGCATTGAAAAAATACGTGAAACTGAACACTCTCTGGGGCGCGGAGGGGCCTTCTGATTCAGGCGAAACCGATGGTCCGGTCAAGACGCTGTGCGAGGATTCTCTGATTGAAGAAGCTTTCGGCGGTTACGAAGAACTTATCGCCCTGCCTGCCGTGAATTCCTATCCCTATGATGCGGCTAAAGGCTTATTCGAGGAACTCAGAATCGCCCTGAAAAAGGGGAGGGTCTTCCCCTCATTCGCCCGCGGGGCTTAGTCGGCGTTGCTTACCTGAAGCGGGAAAGCCGGCCGGGCTCGAGGAGTCGAGCCCGGCCGGCCTGGATTAATCGGCCCAGCGGATATAGAAGCTCACCGGTTTTTCCAGGGTGAGCATATCGAAGAGAGGAATCTTAGCCTTGAATACCTGGCCTTGGGTGCTGCCGCCCTCGGAGGATAGAATTGTCTTGGGCGCGGTAATGCTCAGTTCCAGGGCGCAGGCGTCAAAGGCAGGCATTGCCTTTTTGCCGATTATCACCATTTCCAGGTTCATCCGGTATTCCTCGGCGCTGATCGGATCCGGCTCCAGTGCGGGGGGGCTCAGGCTGTCCATCAAATCCCGGTCGATACCGGGAAAAAGACCGAAGGCCGCCGCAGCGTTGCCCCTGGTTATGCTCACCGCGAGTTCCCGCTGAGGGGGAACCGAGCCGGAGGCAGGCAGGCGACGCAGCTCGATCATGCCGCCGGGCACGAGGCTGGTATCGGCGGTAAAGGCTTGCACGTCGGGTACCCAGATAACGGAGGTAAGGGCGTCGGGGCTCGGTGAGGAAACGTCCACCAGGAATATGGATTCCCGACCGGAGAATTCCTCCTTGAGCTTCCGCACATCGAAGAGGGCGGCGGTGGACGACATGCCGCCGATTTGCCTGACTCTGGCGCTCAGGGTTTCGGGAATGTCCAGGCGCAGCGCAATCCGGGCGCTCAAATCGTTTCGTATTGTCGCGTCAAGTCTGCCCGAGCATGAAGCCAGGGCCGATACTGCTAAAACGAGTAAAGCTACCGAGGCGAAACGCAGCGTTTTCATTCCTAAAACCTTCCTTAAAAACCGACGCCCCAGCGGCGCCAAAAATTATTTTCGCGAATATACGGGCACAGGCCTCGTGCTCTGTCGCAGGAGCACTTCTCCCATCTTATCAAGCGTGGCCTGACTTTCAAGGCTGAGTCTTCTGAATGTCGAATGACTCACCAGCAGCGTCTGGCGCAGCTCCCTGCACAGCGAATCCAACCTGGCCGCCACCGCGATCGTGTCGCCGTATACATTGCGCCTAAGTTCTCCCGGCGGGCCTAGGAGCGCTGAAGTGACCATCCCTGAGTGAAGACCGATGGAAATCTTAAGATCCACCGGAAGCGCGAGGGCGGCCAGGTCTTCCTTCAGGCTTTCCATCTCATCCATAAAGGCGTAGGCTGACCAGAGCGCCCGCTCGGGATTGTTCTGTTCGTTTGCCAGGCCGAAAAGAAGAATCACCGAATCGCCGTTGATCGACATGATCCGCCCTCCCTCGGCGCTGGCTACATGGGTCCAGAGGGCATAGTACTTGTTCAGAAGCGCGGTGGAGCGCAGGGAGCCGAGGGTTTCCGAGATTGCCGAAAACCCGACAATATCGCTGGAAACAGCAGTCACCAGAAGCTTCGCCGGAGCCAGGTCCCTGTGCCGCAGGTCCTCCAAAGGCTCAGGCTCCAGGCCCGAGGGGCTCTTGGCCAAATAAGAATCCAGCCTGTCTTTCAGTGCTATCGCCCTCATCCTGGACGCCAGGAGCATGAGATCGAAACTGGCGATGCCCAGGAGCGCGAAAAGATGCTGAGGAGACGAGACAAAATCCCTTAAGCCCAGCCTGAAACTGGAAATCTTCAGGGCTTCGAGATAGGCTTCCCGCTCGATCTGACCGGCGGACAAGGCTCGGCTGAGATTTATTCTCGTATCCAGATAATAATAGAAGGTAAAAAAGATGACAGCCGAGCCCAGCGACAGGGCAGCCTCGGCCAGCCTTTTAAGCAAGCCCCTGGAAAAGGTGATCGACAGAGCTTGGAAAATACCAATGTAGACCGCCGAGCCCCAAAGCAGCATGTTGGTGGACTCCAGAAAATTCTGACCGCTGGTAGCCGCCATGAGGATTGAATACCCTACAGGGGTGATAAACGAGAACAAAAACCGCAGCAGAGGCACATGGCCCTGGCTGGCCAGAAGCAGGGTCTGCACTAGCATTAAAAGCACAATGATCAGTGATTGGGTTATCCCCATGACCAGGGAGCCGGAGGTGAGAAAAATGATGACTATGAAGAAGACCACGAGCTGGCTTGAATAAAAATAAAACTCGTCGGTAAAACGTTTCAGGGGGATTTTCATCCAGACCATTGTATACGCCCCGATACCATTCTGCAAAGGCCTTTTGCTTTCGGTTCTCCTGCGTCGCAGATATAAAAATACTCTAAAAACGGCGGATTAGTCTTTAGAAATTGATTTACTTGACTAGTTCCATCCTGGGTGTACAATGATATGGCCATAATTCATGGCATCTATTTCATCAGGAGGTATTATGAAAAAGATCGCGAAGCTCACCGCCATACTGCTGGCGTTGGCCTTCATACTCGTCGGAGCGGATGTATTCGCCCAGGCGAAGGCCAAATTCCATATCGGCATTGTAACCGGTACAGTATCCCAGTCAGAAGACGACCTGCGGGGCGCCGAAGCCCTGATCAATGCCTATGGCAGCGTAAAAGCCGGAGGCATGATCCAGCACATCACCTATCCGGATGACTTCATGTCCCAGCAGGAGACCTTTATCTCCTCCGTGGTCGCCCTGGCGGACGATCCCCTCATGAAAGCCATCGTTATCAACCAGGCTATCCCCGGAACCACCGAGGCCTTCAAGCGCGTCCGCGAGAAGAACAAGGACATCCTCCTTTTAGCCGGCGAGCCCCATGAGGACCCCCTGGTCATCCAGAGTTCCGCCGACCTGGCGCTTTCAGCCGACTTCGTATCCCGCGGCTACACCATTATTTGGGCCGCCAAGCAGCTCGGCGCCAAGACCTTCGTCCACATCTCCTTCCCCAGGCACATGAGCTATGAGTCCCTCGGACGCCGCAGGGCCATCATGGAGCAAGCCTGCAAGGACCTGGGAATCCAGTTCGCCTTCGAGACCGCCCCCGACCCCACCTCCGACGTAGGTGTTGCCGGCGCCCAGCAGTTCATTCTCGAGAAAGTACCCCAGTGGATCGAGAAGTACGGCAAGGAAACCGCCTTCTTCTGCACCAACGACGCCCACACCGAGCCCTTGCTCAAGCAGCTCTTCGCTTACGGCGGACTCTTTGTCGAAGCCGACCTTCCCAGCCCCTTGATGGGTTATCCTGGCGCTCTCGGCATCGATCTTTCCAAGGAAGCGGGCAATTTCCCCGCCATTCTCAAGGCAGTTGAAGCCGCCGTAGTCGCCAAGGGCGGCGCCGGCAAGTTCGGCACCTGGGCTTTCTCCTACGGCTATACCCTCACCGCAGGTTTGGGCGAGTTCGCCAAGAACGTAGTCGAAGGCAAGGCCAAGAAAACCAGCCTCAACGACGTGTTCGAAGCCCTGTCCAAGTATACCCCCGGTGCGAAGTGGAACGGCGCCTACTATCTCGACGTGGGAACCGGCGTCCGCGCCAGGAACCAGGTCCTGATCTACATGGATACCTACGTGTTTGGCAAGGGCTTCCTGCCCACCACCAAGCAGAAGGTTCCTGAAAAGTATTTCACCATCAAGATGACCAACTAGCATTCATTCTGCGGCCGCCCCGCCGCAGGCGGGGCGGCCGGCTTTTATCCTGCGTTGCTTCGCCTACGGGCGGGACAACGTATAGCGCCGGCTTTTTAGGCGCCTTGGCGCCCGCGCGGGGCAAGCCCCGCGCGGGCGCTCTCCGCGTAGCCCTCTATAACAGGCTTGCGGAAAACCTTTAATCAAGATGATTTTTCAAAAGTCGGACGAGTTTTGAAAAATCTACCAATAACAGGGAACAATATGGGACAAAGTAGTCCTCTTCTATCGCTCAAGAATATTTCCAAGGAATTCTACGGGAACGTCGTGCTCAGCGATGTCAACTTCGATCTGGCAGAAGGAGAGATCCTCGGCCTGGTGGGAGAGAACGGCGCGGGCAAGACTACCCTCATGCATATTCTTTTCGGCATGCCCGTCATCGCTGACACCGGCGGCTTCAAGGGCGAAATTCGCATCGACGGAAAGCCGGTGCAGTTTGCCAGCCCCTTCGACGCTCTCGACGCAGGCATCGGCATGGTCCATCAGGAGTTCAGCCTGATACCAGGCTTCACAACCACCGAAAACATTGTTTTGAACAGGGAATCCATGAAGCCCGGTCTTCTGAACGATGTTTTCGGCTATAGGATGAGTACCCTGAACAGGCCTGACATGAAAAAACGGGCGGAAAAGGCTATATCCAAGCTCGGGGTCAAACTCGATGCCGACATGCTCATCTCAGAAATGCCCGTAGGCCATAAGCAGTTTACCGAAATTGCCCGGGAGATCAGCCGGGCCAACACCAAGCTTCTGGTCCTGGACGAGCCTACTGCGGTCCTCACCGAAAGCGAGGCGGAGGTGCTGCTGGCCTCCCTTAAAAAACTCGCCAAGGAAGGGGTGGCAATAATCTTCATATCCCACCGCCTTCAGGAAGTTGTTAGCATCGCCGACAGAGTAGTGGTGCTGCGGGACGGTCTTGCGGTAAAAAACGTACCTGCCGCGGGAGTGACCATCAAGGATCTAGCGTCCTGGATGGTTGGCCGCTCTGTGGGGGCCGACGCCGCCCGTCGCGAGGCGGGCGCCGAAGCCGGCCAGCCCGTGCTTACAGTGCAGAACCTCTGGGTCGACATGCCCGGCGAAACCGTCCGGGACGTCTCCTTCCAGGTCAGCAAGGGCGAAATTTTCGGCATAGGCGGGCTGGCCGGCCAGGGCAAGCTCGGCATACCCAACGGCATCATGGGCCTTTACGCGGCGGGCGGCTCCGTCACCCTCAACGGCAAGCCTATCCTGCTCAACAACCCAGGCGATGCCCTCAGGGCTGGCATGGCCTTTGTTTCCGAAGACAGGCGGGGCGTAGGTCTCCTTTTAGACGAAAGCCTGGATTGGAACATCGCCTTCTCGGCCATGCAGGTTCACGGCCAATACCTAAGGCCAGTTCTGGGCGGTCTTTTCTCCCTGCGAGACGAGGCGGGCATGACGGCCCTCTGCAAGGAATACATTTCCCTTTTGGATATAAAGTGCACCGGACCCAAGCAGAAAGCGAAGGAACTCTCGGGGGGCAACCAGCAGAAGGTCTGCCTGGCCAAGGCTTTTGCCTTAAAACCGCAGCTTCTCTTTGTCTCGGAGCCCACCCGGGGCATCGACGTGGGCGCCAAGCGCCTGGTGCTGGATACCCTGCGCAAGTACAACCAGGAATACGGCACCACCATTGTAATGATTTCCAGCGAGCTGGAAGAACTCCGTTCCATCTGCGACAGGATCGCCATAATCGACGAAGGTAAAATTGCAGGAATATTGCCGCCCACCACCGATGTGGCCGAGTTTGGCATACTCATGGCGGGCGCCGCCGAAATCAAGGAGGCGGTCAATGCGTAACCTGAAAACCTTTATCCAGGACTTCGGCTGGCCTCGGGTAATTATATTCCTCTTTCTGGTGTCTCTTTTTATCCTCGCTCCCTTCGTGGGAGTGCGGCTTGATGCATCCTTCTCGGACGTGCTCAACCGTTTTGGCCAGTACGCCATTTTAGTCCTCGCCTTGGTACCCATGATCCAGTCAGGCTGCGGTCTTAACTTCGGTTTGGCCTTGGGCATCGTGGCAGGCCTCTTGGGCGCCACCCTTTCGGTTCAGTTCGAACTGCGGGGGCTTTGGGGCTTCTTTGGCGCCATTGCCCTGGCCGCGCCCTTCTCGGTGCTTTTCGGCTATGTCTACGGCAAGCTCCTCAACAAGGTAAAGGGAGAGGAGATGACCATCGCCATGTACGTGGGTTTTTCCTTCGTCATGCTCATGTGCATCATGTGGCTGGTGCTTCCCTACAACAGTCCCACCATGGTATGGGGCTTTGCCGGCAAGGGTCTGCGTACCACCATTACGGTAGAAGGCTACTGGCTGAAAATTCTCAACGACTTCCTGGCTATACGGATTGGACGGTTCTTTGTCCTGCCCACCGGGCTTCTGCTCTTTGTGGGATTCTGCGCCTTTTGCATGTGGATCTTCCTCAGAACCAAAACCGGAACCGCCATGACTGCCGTAGGTTCCAATCCCGACTACGCCCGAGCCTCGGGCGTAAGCGCCGACAAGATGCGCACAATTTCGGTGGTCATCTCCACTTTCTTAGGCGCTGTAGGCATAATTGTGTATCAGCAGAGCTTCGGTTTTATCCAGCTTTACACCGCCCCCAGTCCCATGGTGTTCCCGGCGGTGGCAGCCATTCTCATAGGCGGCGCCAGCGTCAACAAGGCCTCCATGGTAAATGTTCTGGTGGGTACCTTCCTCTTTCAGGGACTGCTCACCATGACGCCATCGGTAATCAATTCTGTTTTGCAGACGGATATGTCCGAGGTAATACGAATCATTGTCTCCAACGGCATGATCATGTACGCCCTCACTCGAAAGGTTAAGGTGACAAAATGAGCGGCAAGAAAAAAACCCTGAGCACCTGGTTTTCCGAGTACGCCGTCGTAATCATATTCCTGGCTATAACCGTGGCCGCCATAGGCCCCTCCAAGCTTTCGCTCAACTATATTATCCAGGAACTTATCACCCGCCTGGGACGCAATTCCTTCCTGGTAATTGCCCTTCTTCTGCCTATCTACGCAGGCATGGGCATTAACTTTGCCATGGCATTGGGCGCTATGGCGGGGCAGATCGGCCTTATCTTCGCCGTAGACTGGACTCTGGCGGGCTGGCAGGGCTTGGTGTTCGCCTTTCTGGTAGGCTTGCCCATAGCGGTTCTTCTAGGTTGGGTCAGCGGTAAGGTTATGAACAAGGCCAAGGGCCGCGAAATGGTCACCGGCTATATTCTTGCCTTCTTTATAAATGGAATCTACCAGTTCTTTGTTCTCTATCTAATGGGCTCGGTAATTCCCATCAGGAACACAAGCATTCTTCTTTCCCGAGGCTACGGCATACGCAATACCCTCAACCTAGAATCGGTGCGCCAGTCATTAGACACTATCCTAAAAGTAAAACTCGGCCCCTTCTCGATTCCCGTGGTTACCTTTATTGTCATAGCCGTGCTCTGCGTCTTTATTGTCTGGTTCAAAAAAACCAAGCTCGGTCAGGACATGAGGGCTGTAGGCCAGGATATGGTGGTAGCCGACGCGGCAGGTATTCCGGTGGAGAAGACGCGCATAATAGCTATAATAATTTCCACCGTATTGGCTTGTGCCGGTCAGATAATCTTCTTGCAGAGCATGGGCAATCTTGCCACCTATAACGCCCACGACCAGACCAGCTTCTTCGCCGCAGCGGCCATTCTCGTGGGCGGCGCATCGGTTACCCACGCGTCCATCCCCAATGTCTTTATCGGTGTCGTGCTCCTCCACGCCATGTTCATTGTATCCCCGCTGGCGGGGCAGAATCTCTTCGGCTCGGCCATGATCGGCGAGTACTTCCGCCAGTTCATCGGCTACGGCGTCATCGCCATATCCCTGGTGCTCTACGCCTGGAAGACCCGCAAGGCGGCGGACAACGCCCGCTCGGGGCTGCGCGGCGGCACATCGGCCAACGGTGCGTTAGGCCTCAATGGTAAGGCCAACGCCAACGGCAAGTCCAAGGGAGGCAGGGCATGAAAAAGCTAAAGAAGCCCATGAGC